>NZ_JAKLTL010000049.1:0-367 GCF_022012315.1 Acinetobacter sp. ME22 | reverse complement strand
TTACCTTATATCGAGTTGGTGGAACAATATGGGCAATTTGAAATAGATCAGAAACTCAATGCGAATCCCGATCTCAGTTACATCGCTATGGCAGCACGACGCCCTAACAATTACCACATCAATGCCAGTGTATACAGTGATGCAGGTACAGGGTATGCCCAGCAAGCCACTTTGGACTTTTGCCCGTATGCAACATTATCCGCCGACATTGGTTATCTTGATACGTCATTTGTAATTGCCAACGTTGCCGAGTTTGCAAACTTGGCTGCGGGTAATCGCATTCAGATTGACAATGAGTTGATGACTTTCGTTGCTTATGATGCTGCTACTTTAACACTCACAGTTAAGCGCGGAACATATGACACAG
>NZ_JAKLTL010000048.1:0-372 GCF_022012315.1 Acinetobacter sp. ME22 | reverse complement strand
GTGATTGGGGGTCGCTAAAAAGTCAATGGTTCTCGTTGCAAGTTTATATTTTTGATAGTCTATCATCTCTCCTTGACTGTCAAAAAAATTAGGGCTTCTTCTGGCTCGCACCATCCATATCGGTTTTTGTTCATGGACAAAGGTTTTAAGTACTGGTTTGAATTCAGGTTCGCCAATACCGTCTTCGGGTTTGGACAGCACCAGATCCCCGACTTTGATATCTTGAATTGGTACTTTACCTTTATCTGTCGTAACTAAAGTACCTGCCACAAAACAGCCAAAGTTAAACATATCATCATTAATCTTTTGATATAACGCATCACCAGATAAGCCGTCTTTAGTATATTCTCGTTCTAATGTTTTTAAATCAGG
>NZ_JAKLTL010000047.1:0-381 GCF_022012315.1 Acinetobacter sp. ME22 | reverse complement strand
TCCACAATTTCCAGAGAAATCAAACGTAATCGAGCCAGAAATGGCTATTTTGCTCAACATGCCCATAAATTGGCTTTAAAGCGGCATCGCTCCAATCCGCAGAGAATCGCTTTTGATATTTGGGCAGAGGTCATCTCTTATCTCAATGTCCAGTGGAGTCCTGAACAGATTGCTTCTCATGTTCCAGTCAGTCTGCATTCAATTTACCGCTTCATACGACACAATAAGAACCAAGGTGGAACACTCTTTCATCATTTACGTTTCATCAATCAAAGAAAGAGGAAATACGGCTCTCCTGAAACCCGTGGTTCGTTGAGTCATCGTAAAAGTATTCATGACAGACCGATTGAAATAGAACATCGGACTCGCTTTGGTGATCTG
>NZ_JAKLTL010000046.1:0-441 GCF_022012315.1 Acinetobacter sp. ME22 | reverse complement strand
CTATCCGTAATTTTTTTGATTTGCAAAAGTTTTGCAATTATTACTTCAAACTTTTCTTTTATATCTTTAGTAAAGCCTGATTTATTATTTTAGGGCATATAAACTGATTTGGTGACTTGCCCAGTTGCTGCTTCTCGTAGTACATCTTGATATTCAAGCAAAATATCTACCGTTTCTTTGCCAGTTAAAGCTTTAGTGATTTTATTTTCACAGTTGGTGTTATGTACCCATAATTTGGCGTAATTGACAAAATAAGTGTGATTTTCCGCCACTTCCATGTTATAGACAGTAGTGGTAAAAGGAATAAATTGACCATTGGTATCTCGTAGCGAGTTAGTTAATTCAACATCTCCTAGATTATTTTTTACAAACCTACCCAAAAGTCCACATTCATTATAATTTCCAACATTTTTGACATAACCAACCGTTTTAAAGTCTTCT
>NZ_JAKLTL010000045.1:0-461 GCF_022012315.1 Acinetobacter sp. ME22 | reverse complement strand
ACCGCTTTAATCGTTGGGCAAGCAAGGGCTTGTGGGATAAATTTTTTTTAAACTACGAGGCGTACTGGATCAAGAATGGGTATTCATTGACGGAAGCTACATACGCACGCATCAGCATGCAAGTGGAGCTCGGCATGGTTTCGAGCGAGCAATTGGACAGTCTAGAGGTGGAAGAACCACAAAAATCCATCTTGCAACCGACGCGAATGGATTACCGATTGATTTTAAAATCACTGGAGGTGAAGTCCATGACAGCCAAGTTGCGGAGCAGTTGATTGGTGAGATTGGTCAGGCAGATTATCTGATTGCGGATAAAGGCTATGATTCAGAAAAAATTAGGATGTTGGCAAGAAAGCAAAATATTGTGCCGATCATCCCAATGAAATCAAATAGTAAGAGAGAAAATAAAGAATTTGATCAGTACTTATATCGTTTAAGGCATTTAGTTGAAAATGCCTTTG
>NZ_JAKLTL010000044.1:0-519 GCF_022012315.1 Acinetobacter sp. ME22 | reverse complement strand
GAAGTTGTAACGGAAAGCCATTACCGCTCTCTGGATTTTGAACGCAGAACCCTTGCTGACTGTATCAATCAGGTTTCTGTGACCTATTACGACAGCGGTCGGGAAAAAGACTCGACCCTGACCGTACAGGATCTTGGACGGATTGCCCAGCAAGGAGGCGTATCTGCTCAGGATATTGACTATAAGGGCGTATCCAACAACGACTTGGCCAGTGCTCTGGCATTACGGGATTTAAAAACCTTATCCACTGAACTGGCCAGTATTGAATTTGAAACCACTGAAGCGGTAGCAGGACTTTGGAATAAGGGTCATCCGTTTAAATTTTCAAATACCCGCTATGGATTGGATGCAGCGGTCTTTCGGGTGACTGAAATCCAGTTTGGAGATGGGGTCGACAATACGGTAACGGTCAAGGCGGTTGAGGATGCCTTTAGCAATCCAATGACAGCAGTGGTTGAATATACCCCGATCACCCGAGTAGATCACTCTGCCAAAGATGCGACAGGCATGGTCTTTGAA
>NZ_JAKLTL010000043.1:0-582 GCF_022012315.1 Acinetobacter sp. ME22 | reverse complement strand
TTTGGCAATACCGATAATTTTATGGGATTTCCCTATATTCCCGAAGATAACCCGACCACCACGAGGATTATTTAAGATGTGGCCACAAATTATCTACTGGGTTGTCGTGGCGATGATGGCGATTTATGCCGTCATACAGGCCAGAAAGGTACAGAATTCATCACTCACGGCAGGGACACTCGAAGCAACCACATCCGATGAAGGGGGTTCGATCACCGTTATCTTTGGAACCTGTGATGTTGCGCCAAATGTCGCCGCATTTGCAGCAGGAACACCCGAAGCGATTAAGAAGAAAAAGCAGACCATTGGCTACAGATATTATGCTTCAACCCATTTAATCCTATGTCATGGCCCAGTCGATAATGTTTCTAAAATCAAATTTAGTTCAAAGACAGCCATGAATACCACCGTTGCTGAAAATTTACGTGTCTTGGTTGCAAAGCCCAATCTATTTGGTGGTGATGACTCTGCAGGCGGAATTTATGGATACTTCTTCTTTTTATTTGGGCAACCTGATCAGGCTAAACATCCTGCATTTACCCGAATCTTTGGCGATGTCCTGCAATCGGCTTGGCGAGGGGT
>NZ_JAKLTL010000042.1:0-691 GCF_022012315.1 Acinetobacter sp. ME22 | reverse complement strand
AAGCTGTATACATTAAAAAATGGATATCCAAGTACTCAGGCATTTGAACATGAGCTGATGGTGAGCTTTGATCCACCGTATCATTTGGTGGGCACTTGGAATGAAACAGCACTGGCTGTGGATCTGACATGGGATTTTGATGAATGACCACATTCAATATTTATCGACGAGACACTGTGAATGATCCTGTTGTTGCGATTGCAACAGGATTAACATCTAAAAACTACTCAGACTCAAGCGTGACAGAAGGAGCGACTTACCTTTATCAGATTGGTGCTGTTAAAGATGGTGTGGAAAAATTGAGTGCAGAAATTAGCGTTGCTGCCACCAACAATGATCCTTACTTTAACTTGGTGGACTCATTGATCTTTGCCGATGCCAGCAGTTTCCCATCGACTGCAATTGTTGATTCATCTACAAATGCCCGAAGTATTACAGTCGAAGGTGATGCTCAGATCGTCAGTCCATCACTGGCCACACCTCAGTTCAGTAACGGTACGATTGCCTTTGATGGTAGTTATGACCGTCTTTCATTGCCTTGTACTCAACTGCTACTTTCAGACTTTACCGCTGAAATGTGGATAGAGAGTATTGCAGGGGGGATTGCCAACGGTCGTTTATTTATGATCGGGTCACAGGACACCCAAGGCACATTGTTATTCTGTAAATACCCGAACAATGCTGTGGCAGG
>NZ_JAKLTL010000041.1:0-709 GCF_022012315.1 Acinetobacter sp. ME22 | reverse complement strand
GGGGGATTCATGCAGGAGCATGAGAAAACATTTCTAACATTATTCACTTTGGGAGCAATCATTGGCTTGGCTAAATTGCTGGTCTCCAATGAAAAACTGACTGCTCGTCTGGTGATTGGTCGAACACTGTTAGGCTCAGCCGTTAGCGTCATTGCAGGCGTTGTTGTGATTCAGTTCCCAGCAATTCATCCATTGGCATTGGTGGGGATTGCATCGGGTTTAGGCATCGTTGGTAGCGCCTTCATTGAAACATGGTTAAAAGGTAAGTTAAAAAACTGGAGATAGTATGAAATTCATTGATGAGAATGCATTGAAGTATTTAAGCGTAAAGCTCCCATATTTGGGGGCTTTTTTAATTTTGGCAGCCAACATTCTGCAATGGTCACTGGACTACAAGCTGATGCCTGTAGAGTACCAGCTGATTGCTTCAACAGTTGTTCTGCCAGCACTTTCACATCTGGGTAAAAAGATTTATCAGCCCGAATTACATGATGATCAGGCTGATTAAACACCATTCACCATGACCGCCTTCGGGCGGTTTTTTTATGCATATAGGAAAGCAAAATATGAGCGTAGATCAAACTCAACAGATCGCCCAGGCATATAGCTGGCTTCGTGCCATGTCGGGTGGACAATTGACACAGGCACAAGTTACCGCAGGCGATGCAGTCATTGAAAAAAATGGACTGACAGTGTTTGCTCAAATGAT
>NZ_JAKLTL010000040.1:0-1052 GCF_022012315.1 Acinetobacter sp. ME22 | reverse complement strand
CCAACAAGCTCAAGATAAAGGCATCATCGGCGAGGAAGTATGGCAATCAGTGATTGAAAGTGTCAGTCAATATATGGAGCAAGATTCGCTAGGATGTTTTGTGGGTGGTACTCGTATACAAATTGATAATGAAGATAAAGTTATTCCTATTGAGAAAGTACAATTAGGAGATAAGGTGCTTTCAAAGCCAGAAAATGATATGGGTGAACCTACTTATCAAACAGTGGCTCAAACTTTTATCCATCACGATAAGCCGATATGGTTAGTAGAGACTACTAAACTTATACAGCTTGAAGACCAACAGGGCAATATGTTGGATTATAAACAATATAAATCTGCATCACGTGAAATTGAATTTTTGGTAACACCAAATCATCCAATTTGGATAATAGGATTATTACAAGATAATGTAGTGGTATTTTATGAGCAGCCACAGTGGAAACGGGTTGATGAGCTACAACGCTATGAAGTTGTGGTCAATCAACATGGGGTTATGTACAGTGTGCAACGAGCCCAACCTGTTTATAAATATCAAGCAGTAGGAGAAGCTGAGGTCAACCCTGACCTATACTGGTACCAAAAATATTATTATGAAGACTACGAGCAAGATTACTTGTATGGTGATATGAAGCCAGACTTTGATATCACCGAAGCTGATTATAAATCGATAGGATATGTTTTCGATGTTACCAATTATGAACAAAAAGGACTTAAAGGAGTCTATATTGATGAATGTACTAATATACTTAAAAATAGTGACAATCAGTACATTCCGTTTACTCGCACAGTCTATAATTTAGAAGTTGCTGACTATCATACTTATTATATCGGTATTACTGGACTTTGGGTACATAATACCGACTGTGAAAATAAAACCACTAAAGCCTTAGCTGGCAAAGAAACGGTAGATATCTTGCTTGAATATCAAGATATACTACGAGAAGCAGCAACTGGGCAAGTCACCAAATCAGTCTATGCTAATTTACCTAAAGATAAAGAGGCACAAAAACTAAAACAAGCTGAAATAAAAGTAATTGAAGATGAGTTAAAGG
>NZ_JAKLTL010000004.1:0-288427 GCF_022012315.1 Acinetobacter sp. ME22 | reverse complement strand
ATTTTCTTTGCGGGAAAATTAGGATAATGATAAAGTTAGGTTGAGTTTATTAACCAGTCGTGAAAAATTTGTGCTGCGTCATTAAGTTTTCGATGCTTTTCATAGACTAAAAATTCTCCATTTCCAGTGTGGCATTTGAAAGATGTCACTTGTTGAAGTTTTCCTGTATGTACCAATTCATCTGCTATAAAGCTCCATGCCAATCCTATGCCCATTCCTTGTTGTACTGCATGAAAAGCCAATGTCAGTTGATTAAACGTTGGGCTACCTGAGGCAATTTGATAGGACATATCAAAGTGTTGGAACCAGTCTTTCCAGTCTAAACAATCCCATGTGCTGGCATTAATTTGAACTAATGGAATTTTTGCTAAGTCCTGTAAGTTATGAATTTGTGAAATATCAAGATCAGGATGAGCAACAGGATAAATGACTTCTGGGATCAGGCGCTGGCTATGTAAAGATGACCAATGCCCTGCACCATATAAAATACCAAGATCATATTGGGTAAAGCTCGACTCATCCATAGTATTGATCGCATCGACATGTACGGTAATGTTGGGATAAGCCTTATGAAATTCGACCAATTTTGGAAATAGCCAAAATTGAGTCAGTGCATGCGTTGCAAGAATGGTGACACTATCGGATTGATGAATTGTCTGTAAGCGAATGATTTTATGTTGTAATTTCTCAAATATTTGCTGAGTTGTTTGATGTAGTTCTTCTCCAGCAGGGGTCAATACCACACCGCGAGGTTTACGTTCAAAGAGTTGAATTTTTAAAGAATCTTCAAGCTGCCGAATCTGTTTGCTGACAGCACTTTGAGTCAGATACAACTCAGTTGCTGCTTGGGTAAAGCTCCCGTGCCTCCCGACAGATTCAAAGGCAATCAAGGTTTCAAGAGGGGGTAATTTTTTAATGTAAGGACTCATATTTTTACCATCGCTATTCCTCTATGGAATAGATCAATTCTAAATGATCTTTAGTCTTTTTACTGTGATCTCTTTATGCTGCTGTTTTATTTTTAGGGAAAATCAGTATGCGCCAAGGCATTATTTTCGCGATTTTAGCCTGTGCTTTGTGGGGAGGAACAATTGTTGCTCCTTGGTTTATTCCTGAATTTAATCCAATTTTGATTAGTAGTGTGCGTTTTGTTTTATATGGGCTAATTTCATTGCTTGTGGCATTGCCTACCTTAAAAAAATTAATTAAAAAATTAGATAAAGCCGATATTTATAAACTAATTCAGTTGTCAATTGCAGGCAACATTTTATATTTTGCCTGTATTGGTACGGCTGTACAGTTTGCAGGAATTACCATGACATCATTGATTAATGGCTTAATGCCTGTATCCATTGCCTTTTTAGGACGAGGTGAACAGTCGAGTCTACCTTTTTCACAACTTAAGTTACCGCTCTGTATTGTGGCATTTGGCTTGATTTTGATTAACTTTATTCCTGATGTATTTTTAGGTGTACATTCGAGCACTGGGCAACGAATTTTTGGAATGGCATGTGTTGTTGCTGCAGTTGGGAGTTGGTCATGGTTTGCGATTCATAATGCACGTTATTTGAAAGAAAGTGCCTTTAACAGTCGTGAATGGTCGAGTTTAATGGGCATCATGACGGGGTTAATCGCCTTACCTGCGGGAATATTCACGGTGATTCTGATGCCGAAAACGTGGTTTTTACAGCAAAGTGCAGAGCAGTGGGTGACCTTTGCAATGGTTAGCTTATTTTTAGCAATAGCAGGTTCTTGGATCGCAAATGCTTTGTGGAGTGCTTCAACCCGACGTTTGCCGATTAGTTTAGGTGGGCAGTTGATGGTGTTTGAAACCCTGTTTGCATGTAGTTATTCGTATGTATTTGCTGGACGTTTTCCGAGTAGCCTAGAAGCAATTGCAATTGGGTGTATTTTAGGTGGCGTGTTTTGGGTGATTCGCTTGTATATGCGAGTACAGCCAGAAAAAACATCGGATCCATCTACGATTTCATAGAATCAAAAAAAGCCTCAACATCCTGTTGAGGCTTTTTTTGATTCTTCACCGAGGGTACAACTCCTGTCATACCATAAGGTTTCCATACCTAGATTTTTTATTCTTTTAATAAGAGACGTCCTGTCTCTGTATGGTTCTATCTTAAGAAAAAAATGAATGATGCCATAGCCGCGAATGGCGGTAAGCGTTGTAAGAGATTGCTGACAACGCTGTAATCATTACATCAGGATTGCTTCGAATTCTGCAAAATGCGAATGTTCTAAACACTGTTTCTTCTTGGTTTTTTGTTTAGAATATTGAAGATATGCCATTAGCCGAGATCAGCATGCAAAAAATACAAGATTCCACTGCGATTGTTCATCAAAATACGCAGGATTATTTGCACTGGTTTCGTCATTCCGCACCTTATATTAATGCGCATCGTAATAAAACTTTTGTGGTGATGTTTGATGGTGAAGCCATCCAGCATGAAAATTTTCAATATATTATTCATGATATTGCGTTACTGCATTCCCTCGGCATTCGCTTGGTTTTGGTTTATGGCGCACGTCCACAAATTAATGCCCAACTGCACATTCAGCAGCTTGAAACGCCTTTTGAGCAGTCACGTCGTGTCACAACCCGTGAAGCATTGCCTTGTGTGATGCAGGCTGTCGGTGCTGTGCGTATGCAGATTGAAGCACTTTTGTCGATGGGGCTTGCCAATTCCCCTATGTTTGGCGCACGGATTGATGTCGTTTCGGGCAATCTGATTACGGCTAAGCCTTATGGGATCCGTAATGGTATTGATTTTCAGCTGACAGGTGAAGTTCGTGCGGTGGATGTCGATGCCATGACGCGTTTGCTGGAACGTCATAATATTATTTTGCTCGGCCCTGTGGGCTATTCAACTACAGGTGAAGTCTTCAACTTGCTGGCAGAAGAAGTCGCCACCAAAACTGCCATTGCTCTCAAAGCAGACAAGTTAATTTTCTTGGGCAATCAACGTGGGGTACTCAATCCGCAAGGGCAGTTACAGCGTGAAATTGCACCGCATCAGCTCGATCAATATATTGCTCAATCTCAGCAAAGCCAAAGTCAAATGGCGTTGTACTTACAAGGGGCAAAAGATGCAGCACTGAATGGTGTGCAGCGGGTGCATGTTTTACCGTATGCGCATGATGGTGCTTTGATTCAGGAATTGTTTACCCGTGACGGGATTGGCACCATGGTCACGGATGCACATTATGAAGAAGTGCGTATGGCGAATATTCAGGATGTCGGTGGTTTAATTAACTTGCTACGTCCGCTTGAAGAGCAGGGGATTTTGGTCTATCGCTCACGTGAGCGTTTGGAAACCGAGATTGATCAATTTGCGGTGATTGAGCGCGATGGAACGATTTTGGCTTGTGCCGCTTTATATCCGATTCCAACGACTGAAAATGAAATTGCATCGGCTGAAATTGCCTGTGTTGCAGTGCATCCAAGCTATCGCAAGTCTAATCGTGGTAGCCAGATTTTAAACTTTTTGGAAGAAAAAGCCCGAACTTTGGGGATTCAGCAGCTCTTTGTATTGACCACGCGGACGGCACATTGGTTCTTGGAGCATGGTTTTAGCCATGCAACAGTCGATGATTTACCAAATGCTCGACAAGCGTTATATAACTATCAGCGTAATTCATTGGTATTTAAAAAGATAATCTGAAATTTCGATGCTGTTTTTAAAACCCATTTTATTTTTATGGATTAGTATTTTTATTGACAAGATGAGTGCACAAAGTCACAGAATTGCTCTACAATCAAAATCATTTCTCTGAAATTGTGTTGGCAATGGAACTAAAGAAAAGTACGCAAAAACGTAATCAACTTTTAAATGCTGCCTTAGATGTCTTTTCTGTGTACGGCTTTAATGGGGCGAGTCTGGATGAAATTGCCCAGTTGGCACACATGCATAAGTCAAATATTTTCTATTATTATGAAAATAAAGAAGCGCTGTATATTGAAGTGTTGATGTCGGTTCTTCAGAAATGGATTGAACCTTTGCAACTGTTTGAATCAGGTTTAGAGCCTGAAGATATTCTGACGCAGTATATTACGCAAAAGATTGAATTTTCTAAAACCAATCCGAAAGCCTCTAAACTGTTTGCCTTAGAAATTATTCAGGGCGCACCATATATTCAAACGGTACTGAAAGGTTCGATTAAGAAACACGTTAAGCGTAAGCTGAAAGTGCTACAACACTGGCAAGCTGAAGGGAAAATGGCTGCACATATTGACCCTGAGCTGTTTATTTTGAATTTATGGTCAATTACGCAAAGTTATGCTGATTTTGATGCTCAGTTTTCTGCGATTTTAGGCAAAACCTTGCGTAATCGTAGTTTTCATCAACGTGCAATTCAACATACCATTGCGATGTTGTTACATGGCAGCATGACGCCACCAGTGCAAGAATAACACTGGTGTTGTTGCTTTAAAAATGCTGTTGATAGAGCTGTAACAGTTTTTCTGCCCCCACTTTTAAATTATCTTGCCAGTCGAGATGCGCGCTATCATCTGCACCATCGGTAATATATTTCACCGAAATCAGGCGCACGCCGAGCTTTTTACAGACTTTTGCCAGCGCATAGCCTTCCATGTCGACCACCTGACATTGCACTTTGGGCAAACCTGTTTCAAATGAATCCCCTGTACCACATACAGCATGGGGAAGCTCAGGAAAATAGCGCTCAAGATCAATTTCTGCGGGATGCTCATCATCCATTGGCGTAGTTCCGACAGGAAAGCCAAGCGGAGAGACATCCATATCGCGTTGTACAAATTGTCCGATCTCAACCAACGCATGTCGTGGAAAACTAGAACTGCCTGCTGTACCAAAGTTGATCAGGGTTTTGCAGCCTGTACGCTGAATCACGTCATAGGCTTTAAATGCTGCATTGACCTTACCAATACCACTATAGTGCACGGTAATACCATGATTTTCGAAATAACCTTGAGATTCGCTCGGAAGTGCCATGATCAGGGCATGGTCATGCAAAGTGTTCAAATGATCTACTCTTTGGGGATGAAGTTGCGTGTTTAGTATAACCAAATTGTGTTGATCTGTAAGAGTGACAGCAAGTTGGGTGGGTTTGAAATCAATTGAGATTTTTATTTCTAAGTAAATGTTTTTAAACATTAAAATTTGATAAAAACAACCACAAGACGAATTGATCAGAATATGGCACAATAGTTGGCTTTGAAATCATCAATTTTTAAAAGTGCCATGAAGCTACTTCGTTTGAATGCCTTGCCAGCCGATTTAGATTTGCCAAAGACAGCCGTGACGATTGGCAACTTTGATGGTGTGCATCTTGGGCATCAGTCGATGATTGCTCAGCTTAAACAAGCAGCGCAAGCCGAGCAGTTGAAAACTGCCGTGATGATTTTTGAACCGCAACCTTTAGAGTTTTTTAAAGGTTATCAAGCACCGCCACGCATTATGTCGCTGCGTGAAAAAGTTGAATATCTCAGTGAGTTGGGTGTGGATTATGTGGTGATTGCCAAGTTTGACAATCATTTTCGTAGTCTGAGTGCGGAACAATTTTCAGAACTTTTAAAACAACAACTCAATGCACAGCATTTAGTGTTGGGTGATGATTTTCATTTTGGTAAAAACCGTCAGGGCAATGCCGAGTTTTTACGTCAGTATGGTTTTAGTGTCACCAACTTGCATACTGTGGAACTCGATGGTGAGCGTGTCAGCTCAACCCGTATTCGTGAAACCTTGCAAAAAGGTGATCTGGCTTTGGCTGCGCGCCTGCTTGGTCGTCCGTATAGCATTACAGGTCGGGTACAATATGGCGATCAGATTGGGCGCACCATTGATTTTCCAACGATTAATGTACGTTTAAACCGCCATCGTCCATGTATTAACGGCATTTACGCAGTTGATGTGTTTTGTGAAACGACTGCGCTAGATGCCAAAGTCCGCCAAGACTCACCTGAGCAACTCGGTGTTAAAGGTTATCAACCGACGGCACTGTTTGGGGCGGGGCATGTTGGCACGCGTCCTGCGATTCGTCAGGAACACCCACAATGGCGTTTAGAAGTACATTTTCCTGAGGTTTCTGCTAATCTGTATGGTTTATTAATGCGAGTGACATTCTTACACTTTTTGCATGGTGAACGGAATTATCCTTCTTTAGAAGCACTCAAAGCAGGAATTCAGGATGATGTTGTACAATTACGCGCATTCCGTGAGCAACACCACGAATTCCCTTTTTAAATTTTAGTTTTAATTTTGATGTTACAACGTGTCGGCGTGAGCGCAGACAAAACTGGAAGCAACTTGCATGAGCGATAAGCAAACACCTGAAAATGTAGTGGATTATAAAGCCACATTGAATCTGCCAGGTACTGAATTTGCAATGAAAGCAAATTTGGCAGTACGTGAACAAAAATGGTTAGAAGAGTGGTACGCCGACAACATTTATCAGCAGATTCGTGCTTCGCGTATAGGCAAGAAAAAATATGTCCTTCACGATGGCCCTCCGTATGCGAATGGTCAGATTCACCTTGGACACGTGGTCAACAAAGTTCTTAAAGATATTATTGTCAAAAGCCGCACTTTAGATGGCTTCGATGCACCGTATGTACCCGGTTGGGACTGTCACGGTTTACCAATTGAACTTAAAGTTGAAGAGAAAGTAGGTAAAGTCGGCGAGAAAGTCGATGCTGCAACTTTCCGTAAGCACTGCCGTGAATATGCGCTAGAGCAAATTGATATTCAGCGTAATGACTTCAAACGTCTAGGGATTCTGGGTGATTGGGACAATCCGTATTTGACCATGAACTTCAAGCAAGAAGCCGATATCGTACGTGCTTTGGGTGCAATCCAGAAAAATGGTCACATTCAGCCCGGCTTAAAACCAGTGAACTGGTGTCTGGACTGTGGTTCAGCATTGGCAGAAGCTGAAGTTGAATATGAAGATAAAAAATCTGACGCGATTGACGTTGGGTTCTCTGTGGTTGATCTTGCAGATTTGTCAGCACGTTTAGGCGTGGACGTTCAAGATCCAACCGATTTGGTGATCTGGACGACGACGCCTTGGACTTTGCCTGCCAACCAAGCGGTGGCATTGCATACTGAAATTGAATACCAATTGGTACAAGTACAAACGGATCGTGGCACACAAAACCTTGTCTTGGCAAAAAGCCTAGTTGAGTCTGCGTGTGAGCGTTACAAGTTAGAAAATCCTGTGGTGCTTGCTGACTTTGTTGGTGAGAAGCTGGAAAATCTACAACTGCAACATCCATTGATCGCAGAACGCCAAGTGCCTGTGATTTTGGGTGAGCATGTCACGGCTGATAGCGGTACAGGCGCAGTGCATACGGCACCAGGTCATGGTGTAGACGACTATAAAGTGGGCTTGATCTACAACTTGAAAGTGGACAATCCTGTCGGTGGTAATGGGGTGTATTTGCCAACTGCACCGATTTTTGCAGGTGAGCACATCTATAAAGCCAATCCAAAAATTATTGCAGTATTGGGTGAAACAGGTCGTCTTTGGGCACACAATCCGATTAAGCACAGCTACCCACACTGCTGGCGTCACAAAACACCAATCATTTTCCGTGCAACACCACAATGGTTCATCAGCATGGATCAACAAGGTCTACGTGACGGTGCCTTGAATGCAATTGAAAAAGACATTCAATTTGTTCCGAACTGGGGTCAAAACCGTATTCAATCGATGATTGAAGGTCGCCCAGACTGGTGTATTTCACGTCAACGTACTTGGGGTGTGCCAATCCCGTTCTTTGTGCATAAAGACACCAATGAGTTGCACCCACGTACGCCTGAACTGATTGAAGATGTAGCGAAACTGATTGAACAAGAAGGCATTGATGCATGGTTTAACCGTGGCGCTCAAGACTTCTTGGGTGATGAAGCTGAACAATACAATCCTGTACGTGACACGCTAGATGTTTGGTTTGACTCGGGTACAACCCACTATGCGGTACTTGAGCAACGTGATGAGTTGGAAAGCCCTGCGGACTTGTACCTAGAAGGTTCAGACCAACACCGTGGTTGGTTCCAGTCTTCATTGTTGACCTCTATGGCGATCCACAACCGCGCACCATATAAAGCGTTGTTGACGCATGGTTTCACAGTGGATGAGAAAGGTCGTAAATTGTCTAAGTCTTTAGGCAACTACATTCCGCTTGAAGAAATCATCAAGCAGTTGGGTGCAGATGGTCTACGTTTATATGTCGCATCGAGCGATTACCGTTATGAAATTGCAGCGTCTAAAGAAATCTTTAGCCGTGTCAGCGACAGCTACCGCCGTATTCGTAACACCTTACGTTTCTTGTTGGCGAACTTAAACGGTTTCAAACCAAGCACAGATTTGTTACCTGTTGAAGAATTGATTGCACTCGATCAATACATCTTGCAACGTGCGAACGAAGTTCAAAAAGTCATTACTCAAGCTTATGACGAAATGAACTTCCACGTGGTATGCAGTGCATTGACCAACTTCTGTATCAATGACTTGGGTGGTTTCTACCTCGACATCATTAAAGACCGTCAGTACACCACCAATGCCAATTCGCAAGCACGTCATTCAGCACAAACTGCGTTGTATCACTTGGTACAAGCCTTTGTTCGCTGGATGAGCCCAATCTTGAGCTTTACAGCACAAGAAGCATGGCCGTTGATTCCAGAGCAATCTGAACAGTATGTGTTTACGACGGAGTGGTATAGCATTCCAACGGTGACAGCAAATTTACTTTCAGAAGCAGATTGGCAAACATTAATTCAAGTAAAATCAGCAGTAAATAAACAGATTGAAGTGGCGCGTAACGCTAAACTCATCGGCAGTAATTTGTCAGCGAAAGTTGAGCTTTGGGCGCAACCTGAACTTGCAGCAGTCCTCAACAAACTGGGTGATGAACTCCGTTTTGTATTGATTACTTCACAAGTGGCGGTTCATGAATTTGCAGAACAAGGCGAAGCAACCGAGCTAGACGGATTACGTGTTCAGGTGTCTGCTGCTGAAGGTGAGAAATGTGCACGTTGCTGGCATGTTTTACCAGATGTCAATACACATGCAGCACATCCTGGTTTATGTTCTCGTTGTATTGTGAATGTTGCCGGTTCTGGCGAAGAGAGAAAGTATGCCTAATCCTCAAAACAAGGGTTTAGTATTTTACGCGCATAATATCCTGTGGTTGGGGCTGTCCGCCCTTGCCATCGGGCTGGATCAATGGACCAAACACATTGCCAGCACAGACTTGGTGTATGCGCAACCTGTCCATGTAATGCCATTTTTAAACTGGACATTGCTACATAACTATGGCGCAGCCTTTAGCTTCTTGTCCGATGCAGGCGGTTGGCAACGTTATTTGTTTATGGGACTTGCTGGGCTCGTGTCTTTGATTTTTGTATTTTGGCTGATGAGAATGCCGAAATCCATAAAGGTTTTACCCGCAGCGATTGCCCTGATTTTAGGCGGTGCGCTCGGTAACTTAATTGATCGGGTAACTTTGGGTTATGTTGTTGATTTTATCCATGTGTATTATCAAAATCACAACTTCCCTGCGTTTAACATAGCCGATAGTGCGATTACCTTGGGAACGATTCTGTTGCTCATCGACACGTTCTTTTTGGAAAAGCAGCGTAAAGCAGGTGTGAAAAGTTAAGATGGTTGAAATTATTAATCCCAATGAAGAAACACGCGTGAGCGAAGGTTCAAAAGTTGATTTGCACTTTTCAGTCACCATTGAAAATGGCGTAGAAATTGACAATACCCGTAGCCGTGAAGAACCTGTCAGTTTGGTGATTGGCGATGGTAACTTGTTACCAGGCTTTGAAAAAGCATTGTTTGGTTTACGTGCAGGCGATCGCCGTACTGTGCATTTACCCCCTGAGGATGCTTTTGGCCCTTGGAATCCAGAAAATGTTCAGCGCTTTGATACCGTTAAATTTGAACAGTCTCCAGTGGTTGGACACATGATCGAATTTGAAGACAAAGCGAAAACCAGTTTGTTTGGTGTGGTGAAATCGGTCAATGAAGATATTACGGAAATTGATTTTAACCATCCACTTGCGGGCAAGAACATCACTTTTGAAGTTGAAATTTTCAAAGTGACCCCAGCAGGGCAACAAGGTATTAAAATCATGTAAGAAAAAAGCTCCTTCGGGAGCTTTTTTTAACGCACCTGAAGAATGATATTGTCATCATTAATCAATAAATAGTCACTGTTGACCTTATACCACTGTTGACCACGTGCAGGTTTTGGCAGGTTATAGTCATCATAATCGACTTTATAACGATCACTGCGATAATGCTGTGGCATGGTATAGCCTGTTTGCCATTTTAGTTGTTTCAGGCGTTGAAAGCCACGCTCTTCACGGGCACGACGACGCTCTTGTAAGTCTTGTAGTGAAAATCCATCATTATCAGCGCGATTAAAGAAACCATCATCGTTGTTACTGAAGCTATTTGCTCCGCGACCACCAAAGTTGCCACCTCCTCCACCATGAGGGGCTGCAAAAGCAACAGGAATACTTAGCCAAACAGTTAAGCATAGTGCCATCGCTGTTAAACTCTGTTTCATTTTGCGTCCTCAATGTATTGCATGTTATGCCAAGTGTGGCTGTACTACTGTATAAAAAAAATGCAGAGAAACTGTGAAGATCATGACATGATTGTTTTAAAAAACGTTCAAAATGGACTATATTCAAGATTCTTATGCAAATTTTCTTTTGATTATAAGCTAAAAAATCAGCACCTTAATTTTAAAGATGCTGATTTTTTGTTTAACTTGATTAAGTTTGGTGATATTAATATAAATTGATCATTTGGTAAAATTAGTCTTGAGCATTAATACTTTGCCCGTTCATTCCAATACTATCTTCACCCATTAAATAAAGATACGCTGGCATAATACTTTCAGGTGTCGGTAAGCTCAGAGGATCTTCCTGAGGAAAGGCTTTGGCACGCATTGCTGTACGGGTTGCCCCCGGATTAATACAGTTATAGCGCACATTGGCTAAGCTATTTTCACTGGCAAAGATTTTATTCATTGCTTCAACCGCAATTTTTGAGATCGAATATGCCCCCCAAAGTGCACGAGCTTCTCGTCCAACGCCTGAAGATGCAAAAATGACAGAAGCATTTTCAGATTTTTCCAGTAAAGGCAGTAGTTCCTGAGTGAGGACAAAAGGCGCACGTAAATTGACCGCCATCACTTCATCCCAGACATCAACAGAATAATCTGCCAATTCTACGCGCTCACCTAAGATGCCTGCATTGTGTAGGATACCATCAAGACGACCAAACTGACGGTCTAAGGTATCGACCAAATGTTCATATTCACGGCTAGAGGCTGTGGAGAGCTGTAAAGGTAAAATGGCGGGCTGTGGTGCGCCTAAACTTTCAATTTCATCATAAATGACTTCAAGTTTATTGAGGGTGCGTCCATGCAAGACGACCGTTGCACCATGTAGCGCATAACTGATGGCTGCTGCGCGCCCAATGCCATCGCCTGCACCTGTGATTAAAATTATTTTGTCTTTTAATAAGTCAGTTCGAGGTCGATATTCTGAATATTTCATTATGAAACCTCCATTTGTGATTGATGTTTATTTTAGATTGCCAATTGCTGCTGTAATACGTGGTGTAACTGTTGTACCGTGTCAATAATGCAGTCGGCTTGCCAAGCCTGTAAATCGTCACGATGCTGTTCTGGTAAATAGCCATAGGCAGCCAAAATGGTGTACATGTCGGCATTTCGACCCGCTTCAATATCGCGTGGATGATCACCTACATAAATAATCTGTTCAGGATCAATTTGCAATTGTTTGGCTGCAAGAAACATCGGTTCAGGATGTGGCTTAGCGTGGGTGACATCGTCAGGGCAGACCAAAACCGAGCAACGTTGTTGCAAATTCAGTGCCTCTAGCAATGACTCACTCAAATTACGTGGCTTATTGGTGACAATGCCCCACGGAATTTGGTGCTGTTCAAGCATGTGGAGTAGAGGATACATGCCTTCAAACAGATCAGTTTCCACCACAATCTGCTGACCATAACGATCGAGAAAATCCTGACGATGTGCCAAGAAAGTCGCATCGTCAATCGCCAGTTCAGGATAGACCAGTTTCACCATAGCACGTGCGCCTTCAGACACCTGACTACGAATGGTGTCGGCATCGACTACAGGGCGCTGTTGTTCACGGCACATGTCTTGAATGATACGAATAAAGTCTGCTGCGGTATCGATCAGCGTACCATCGAGATCAAAGAGAACGGCTTTCATGTTTTAACCCAAATTTTGTGTATAGACCATGTAGTTCACATCAACATTGGGTGCAAGCCAGTAGTGTTTAGTCAGTGGGTTGTAATGTAACCCTGTCATTTGTTTTAACTTTAAGCCTGCAGCTTCAATGTCAGTTGCCAGTTCAGAAGGACGAATGAATTTGTGATAATCATGTGTGCCTTTTGGTAGCATACGCAGTAGATATTCTGCCCCAATAATGGCAAACAGATACGATTTTGGGTTACGGTTAATGGTCGAGAAAAACACATGACCATTCGGCTTAACCAGTTTCTGGCACGCTTGAATAATTGAGGCAGGATCTGGAACATGTTCCAACATTTCCATACAGGTGACGATATCGTATTGACCTGTTTGTTCTTCTGCGAGTTGTTCAACAGGCACTTGGCGGTATTGAATATTGGCAACCTGCTCTTGTTCGGCATGTAAACGTGCCACGGCAAGCGGTGCTTCGCCCATATCAATGCCGAGCACTTCAGCCGCACCGCGACGTGCCATACTTTCTGCCAAGATGCCACCACCACAGCCGACATCGAGGATTTTTTTGCCACGTACACCGCCAGACAGTTCATCGATCCAGTTTAAGCGTAGCGGGTTAATCTGATGTAAGGGTTTGAATTCGGAATGCTGATCCCACCATTTGGCTGCGAGAGCTTCGAATTTTGCAATTTCTTGTGGATCAACATTCAGCTGTGCCATGACCTTCACCTCAGTACAGTGCTTCATTTTTAAAAGATTTGTTTTCGTTGCTAGTGTAGCGCGTCTTGGAAAAAAAGCGATAAAAGCTGTAAAAAAGTTGACAGAAACAAAACGTTTTTTGCATAGATGTTTTATAGTTAGCGGCTAAGCTAGTCAAAATCTTATATAAGGAAACATCAATCCATGAAAAAATTCATTATCAATGGCTTAGCTGCAACAGTTATGGCATTTTCAGCCAACGCTATGGCGGCAGATTTTGTTGCAGGAAAAGATTATACGATTTTGAAGAACCCCGGTAAGGTTGATGTTCCTGGGAAAATTGAGGTTCGTGAGTTCTTTTGGTACGGTTGCCCACACTGTTTTAAATTAGAACCTCACATGCAGGCATGGCTGAAAAAGATGCCGAAAGATGTCAATTTTGTACGCTCTCCAGCAGCAATGAATCCTGTTTGGGAGTCGGGCGCACGGACTTATTATGCTTCTGAGCAATTGGGTGTACGCAAACGTACTCACTTGGCTTTGTTTGATGCGATTCACCTGAAAAACCAACAAATTTTTGACCAAGCTTCAGCAGCTCAATTCTTTACAAAATATGGCGTGCCTGCGGCAAAATTTAATGCAGCTTATAGTTCATTTGCAGTCAGTGCCAAAGTGATGCAATCGAACCAACTCGCTGCACAATACCAGCTAACGGGTGTACCTGCAGTGGTCGTGAACGGTAAATATGTTGTACAAGGTGAAGATGGCAAAGTGACTGAAGTGGTCAGTTACTTGGTGAACAAAGAGCGTCACGGCAAATAAATTTTGTGATTGGTTCTAAAAAAAAGCGTATTTAACCATACGCTTTTTTTGATTATTGGGGAAGCTGAATAAACTGTAACTGTTGTATAAAGCACTGGAGAAATTGATATTGTTGATTTGGATTTTTACTGTGTAACCACTTGATGACCCAAGCAAAATGTAATTCTAAACTTAATGCCGCCAAGGCTTCAGATTGTTGCTGATGCTGTAATAGGCTGCCATATTTTTTGTGTAGAACTTGAGCAAGGTCATCGACTAAAAACTTGATTTCTTGCTGAATTTTATCTTGCAAAAAAGCACTACTGTTCCAGCGTTCGACAATAAAAAAGTGCCAGTGAGCCGCTTTAAATTGAATTTGATGACAAAAGACGTTGAGATGCTTTTCTAAAATGTCACTATTTTTGTGTTGCACATGCTCTGCGATCTGTACCAGATGGCTTTTAATCATCAGCGATGTCTGATCAACGAGCTCAGCTGCCAGTTGTTCTTTGTTGGGAAAGTAGCGGTAAAAAGCACTGGGTACCATTCCAACCGCCTGTGCCAATTGACGTAGACTAATGCTGTTAAAGCATTGACCTGCATAACTCAGCTTTAAAACCTGTTCTAAAATTGCTTGCTGACTTTGCAATTTGCGCTCAGCACGTACTGACATAGCAAGCCCATCCTTACGATCTTTCATCTCTGTACTTCTCGACGCATTATAGCGGTTCTCGATCAAAGAAAATGTATGTTTTTGCTAAAAAAATAGAAATTATTAAATATAAATCATATAGTTATATAGTTTTTTAGATTATATGCTCTAATCTAATTTTTTAATCTATTGAAAATTAAAATAATTTTACTGATCCAATCTTATTGTGAATTTGCATTTCAAACGTAATGACAGTTCAATGACGTGTGTATAGTCGAGATTGATGAAATGTTGCATGAAAATAAAAATAAGCTGCCGAAAATTAAATTTACATCTGAAAATACAATGTATATTTTGAATAAAATATTTAAAAATCAATATATTAATATAATTTTGATTGAATGTGGAAATTGAATATAGGGGTCAGTTCCAAAACTCAGTTGCCATTCTGCTATAATTCAGGCGAAATTTCTGACTTGAAACCGAAGGAAAAATTATGCGTATTGACCAACGAGCATTAGACCAATTACGCGATGTTAAAATTACGCGTAACTACACGCGTTATGCTGAAGGTTCAGTTTTAGTTGAGTTTGGTCATACCAAAGTACTCTGCACAGCAAGTATTGATAACAGTGTGCCGCGCTTTTTGAAAGGTCAGGGTCAAGGTTGGGTGACTGCTGAATATGGCATGTTACCTCGTTCAACCCATACACGTTCTGACCGTGAAGCAGCACGCGGCAAGCAAACAGGGCGCACTCAAGAAATTCAACGTCTGATTGGTCGTAGCTTACGCGCTATGGTTGATCTGAAAAAACTCGGTGAAAATACCATTACGATTGACTGTGATGTGATTCAGGCCGATGGCGGTACGCGTACTGCATCAATTACTGGTGCAGCAGTTGCATTGATTGATGCAATGAATGTGTTACTTGCCCAAAAGAAAATTAAACAAGACCCACTTAAAGGTTTGGTAGCTGCGATTTCTGTGGGTATTTTCCAAGATGAAGTCTTACTTGACCTTTGCTACGAAGAAGACTCGAACTGTCAAACTGACTTGAATGTGGTGATGACCCAAGCAGGTGAATTCATTGAAATTCAAGGCACTGCTGAAGACAAGCCATTTACCCGTACCCAATGTAATGCCATGTTAGAAATGGCAGAGCAGGGCATTCAAGCACTCATCAAAAAGCAGCAAGAAGCGCTGGGCTGGTAAGCAACATCATAAGGAAAGACTCCATCTGGAGTCTTTTTTTATTTAAAGAGCAAAATTCCTGCCCACGTAATCGCCATCATACTTAAAGCGACAAATTGTGCTGCACTGCCCATATCTTTGGCATTTTTGGCGAGCGGATGGCGATCCAGTGAAATACGATCGACCACTGCTTCAATCGCCGAGTTAAATAACTCCACAATCAAACCGAGCATGCCGACCAAGATCAGTACAATATGTTCAAGCTTACTGAGATTGAGCCATAAATTGATGGGCAATAACACAATATTTAGTAAGACAATCTGGCGAAATGCTGCCTCATAGCGAAAAGCCGATTTAAATCCTGCGAGTGAATATCCCGCGGCATTGATAATGCGCTTGACTCCAGTTTTGCCTTTGAGTGGTGAATATTGATCCATGACAATCTACAGAGAAAGAAACTGTTGCTATGTTAATCAACCTCTGGCTAAAAGTAAAAAGAACAGATTTCTCTTCAGATTAAAGTTGTAAAGTCATACAGAACAGTCTGAGTCAGTTAAAATGTCGCGATGCGATTCGATATGGGAATGAAGATGTCAAATCAGACAAAATTTGCAGTGATTGATGGTGTATTACAAGGTGTGCAGCAATTACCTTCTCCCAATTTTAATCAGCGTCCTGCCAATACCCCGATTCAGTTGGTGGTGATTCACAATATCAGTTTGCCACCGTCCCAATTTGGCGGGGGCTATATTCAGCAGTTTTTCCAAAATCATTTGGACTGGAATGCTCATCCCTATTTTCAAACCATTGAGGGGATGCAGGTTTCAGCCCATCTGCTGATTTTAAGAACAGGTGAAGTGATCCAGTTCGTCAACTTCAATGATCGGGCATGGCATGCGGGGCGTTCCAGCTATTTGGGTGTACCTGAGTGTAATGATTACTCGATTGGCATCGAACTCGAAGGCAGTGATGACTTGCCTTTTGAAGTGGTGCAATATCAGGTACTTGCTCAAGTGGTTTCAGCATTACAATGCGCGTATCCAAAAATTCAGCAGCATATTGCAGGGCATTCCGATATTGCCCCACAACGCAAAACCGATCCAGGTGAGCATTTCCACTGGGCAGATTTTCGTGAATTGTTACACAAAGAAAATCACACAAATTGAAGAATTAATAACGAAATTGTCTGGGCTTTTCATTAAAATAGCCACTTCCAATTTGACTTAGGTGTAAGCGATGGCGCTTTGGCGGTCGACCTTTATCGTGAGTGCTATGACCATGTTGTCCCGTATTTTGGGGTTGGTACGTGACATGGTCTTGCTGAACGTGTTTGGTGCAGGCAAAGAATTCGACGTCTTTGTTGTTGCATTTCGCATTCCCAATTTTTTCAGGCGACTGTTTGCTGAAGGTGCATTTTCACAAGCGTTTATTCCGATTCTGACCGAGTACAAAACTGGACGTTTACATGCCGAAGTTCAAATCCTGATTAGTCGGGTATTCGGCTGTTTATTGGTGGTGATGTCATCGATTACTTTATTGGCGATGATCATTGCGCCTGCGGTGGTGTATGTCTACGCCCCAGGGTTCCATAATGATCCTGACAAGTTTGCTCAAGCGGTTGAAATGTTCCGTTTGACCATTCCGTATTTGATGTTTATGTCACTGACGGCATTTGCTAGCAGTATCTTAAACAGTTACGGTGCATTTTTTAGTCCCGCATTTTCCCCTGTTTTATTGAATCTGGTGATGATTGCAGGGGCGTGGTGGCTGACGCCATATTTGCAAACCCCGATTATGTCTTTGGGATGGGCGGTTCTGGCGGCAGGCTTTATTCAACTGGCGATCCAGATTCCTGAGTTATGGCGTAAAAAACTGCTGATTCCACCGCGTATTGACTTCCAACATGAGGGCGTACAGCGCATTCTCAAACTGATGCTGCCTGCCTTGTTTGGTGTATCCGTGACACAAATCAATTTATTGTTGAACACCATTTGGGCATCGTTCATGCAGAGTGGTTCGGTGTCTTGGTTATACAGTGCTGAACGGATGACGGAGTTGCCATTGGGCTTGATTGGTGTGGCAATTGGAACGGTGATTTTACCATCGTTGTCTGCACGTCATGCGGAGCAAGACCTTGAGCGTTTCCGCGGCATGATCGACTGGGCGGCACGTGTGATTATTTTGGTGGGCGTACCTGCCAGTGTTGCGCTATTTATGTTGTCGACACCGATCATTCAGACCTTGTTCCAACGTGGTGAATTTACCGCTGAAGATACTCACATGACCGCATTGGCATTGCAATGTATGAGTGGTGGTGTTTTGGCCTTTATGCTGATTAAGGTGTTTGCCCCAGGTTTTTATGCCCAGCAAGATACCAAAACGCCTGTACGCGTTGGTTTGATGGCAGTTGCAGCCAATGCGATTTTAAACGTGATTCTAATTAGCTTCTTTAAAATGATTCACTGGAATGCAGAGCATATGGCACTTGGGATTGCATCTTCAAGTTCAGCCTTTGTCAACGCGGGCATGCTGTATTACTACTTGCATAAGCGCAATATTTATCGTTTTGGGTCGCATTGGAAAAAGATCTTTGCGCAATATGCTTTTGCCAATTTGTGTATGATTGGGGCATTGGCATATGGTTTACATTTCTATAGCAGTCATGCTGCAACGTGGATGAAGATTGCAGAGTTAAGTGGATTGTGTGTGGTTGGTGCGCTTGCTTATGCGGTCGGATTACTGCTTTCAGGCTTCCGCCCTCGGCATTTGCGTCCAGAGCATTAAGCATGAAAAAAACCCGACACTGTCGGGTTTTTTCTTGTTGAATTATTTTACTTTAATTAATTCAACATCAAAAATCAGGGTGCTGTTTGGCCCAATCGCATCGCCCGCGCCAATTTCACCATAGCCGAGTTTAGCTGGAATGAAGAAACGGGTTTTACCGCCTTCTTTCATGGTCAGTAAGCCTTGCGCCAAGCCACTAACCACTTCACTGACACGAAAATCAACCGATTGTTCACGGGCAATTGAACTGTCAAACACCGTACCGTCAATTAAACGGCCTTCATAGTTGATTTCAACCGTACTGTTTTTATTTGGGCTTTTGCCTTGACCCGCTTTTAAAACTTGGTATTGCAAACCTGAAGCCATGGTGACAACACCTGCTTGGTGAGCATTCTTGTTTAGGAAATCTGCACCTGCTTTGGCATTGATATCAGCTTGCTGCTGATGTTCAAGTAAATCTTTGGCTTCTGCCTGTTTTTTATAAAGTGCTAAGGCATTTGCCATTTCTTGTTCAGACAAAGCTGGGTTTTGATTGCGTGATGCCGCAGTCAATCCCTCAACAAAAGCATTGAGATCTAGACCTTGCATCGCCTCGGCATTACTTTTCCCCAAGAGATAACCAAAGCTATAACCTGCTTGGGTACTTAATGAGCTATTGCCATCAATGGTATTGGCTGCCCAAACAGGCGTGGATAAGCAAGATAAAGCACATACGACGCTCAGGATTTTTTTCATTATCGTCTTCCTAAAATATGAATGGAGAGTAAATACTCTCCATTATTTTGATTATTTTACAGCAAGTAAATCGACCTTGAAGATCAAGACACTGTTTGGTGGAATGGCTTGGTTTCCTTGTTCACCATAAGCCAGTTTTGCAGGAACGTAAAGCATAATGCTACCGCCTTCTTTCAGCAGTGGAATGCCTTCGATCCAACCTGGAATAGTACCCGAAAGTGGGAATTCGGCAGGTTGACCACGCGTGTAACTACTATCAAATACTGTGCCATCGACCAGTTTACCTTCGTAGTTAACTTTAACGGTTGAGTTGGCAGTGGCTTGTTTGCCTGTACCTTGTTTGATGATTTCATATTGCAAACCAGAAGCTGTGGTTTTTACCCCAGCTTTTTTGGCATTTTCAGCCAAGAAAGTTTTGTTCTTTTCCTGCAAGCTGTTGAGTTTGCCTTGTAATTCTTTTTGATAGTTCACAATCGCTTCTTTGACTTGCTGGTCGTTATAGGCATGTGGTTTATGGTCACGGGCATCACGTAAACCTTGTGCAAAACCATCAATATCCATTTCAGCAGAAACCTGACCACCCATTTGGTAGCCTTGCATATAGCTTAGGATCTTTTTCGGTTCAGAAGAGGTACTTGCTGATGCGCGTTGTGATTTGGCTGGAGCAGGGTGTTGAGATGCATAAAAAACAGGAACAAGTGCAGCGCCGCCTAAAATAACTGCAACAGCAACGGGTAAGGCTTTACTCATAAGAGGAATCCAATTTTATTCGATAAACATAGCTGGCCTGATCATGCAGGCATGAGTGGCTGTAAGCATATAATGGATTGTAAATAAACGGTATGTTTTTTGTGTGAAGTAACCGCCTAATCTGATTAAAAACGTGTTTTAAATCTGTAAATAAACCCAATCGGGTAGACAGAGGTCGCTCACTTTTTTATCCAAAAAATCAGTGTGATTTCTGTTATATTAGTCAGCCTGTAAGGATCATCAATTATGATCCTCTTTTACTTTATTGATTAGGATCGGACTGTCTATGTTGCAACGAGATCAACTCAAAATCGCGATTGTGGGTTTAGGCTATGTGGGACTGCCACTGGCTGTCGAATTTGGTAAAACTGTCGCAACAGTCGGGTTCGATATTCAGCAAAAACGGATTGATGAACTTCGAAACGGTCAGGATCATACTTTAGAAACGTCGCCAGAAGAATTACAACAGGCGAGCCATTTAAGCTATACCACACAGATTGATGATTTACAGACCTGTAACTTCTTTATCGTCACCGTACCGACCCCGATTGATCAGTATAAACAACCCGATTTAACCCCGTTGGTCAAAGCGTCTGAAAGCATTGGCCGTGTCTTGAAAAAAGGCGATGTCGTGGTGTACGAGTCAACCGTGTACCCAGGGGCGAGTGAAGAAGTCTGTATTCCTGTACTGGAAAAAGTGTCAGGTTTAACTTTTAACCAAGATTTCTATGCAGGCTATAGCCCAGAACGGATTAACCCAGGTGACAAAGAACACCGTGTCACCAATATTCTAAAAATCACATCAGGGTCTACGCCAGAAATCGCAGATTATGTCGATGACGTCTATAACCTGATTATCACCGCAGGCACACATAAAGCACCAAGCATCAAAGTCGCTGAAGCAGCCAAAGTCATTGAAAATACCCAGCGTGATGTCAATATTGCCCTGATCAATGAATTGGCGTTGATTTTCAATAAAATGGGCATCGACACTGAAGATGTGCTCAAAGCCGCAGGTACCAAATGGAACTTCTTGCCGTTCCGTCCAGGTCTGGTCGGGGGGCACTGTATCGGGGTTGATCCGTACTATTTGACCCATAAAGCGCAAGCGATTGGTTATCATCCTGAAATTATTTTAGCGGGTCGCCGTCTGAATGATGGTATGGGTGCTTATGTGGTGACGCAACTGGTTAAGACCATGGTGAAAAAGCGCATTCAGGTTGAAGGTGCCAAAGTCTTGGTGTTGGGTCTCAGCTTTAAAGAAAACTGTCCAGACATTCGTAACACCCGCATCATTGATATTATTCATGAATTGCAGGAATACCACATTCAGGTCGATATTCATGATCCGTGGGTGGATGCCGCAGAAGTCCAACATGAATATGGCTTGGAACTGACTGAAACCCCGAAAAATCATTATTATGATGCGGTGGTGTTGGCGGTTGCCCATCATCAGTTTAAACAACTGACTCGTGATGAGATTGCCAAGCTGTGTAAAGCCAACTTTGTCCTGTATGACTTAAAATACGTGCTCGACAAAGACAGCGTGGACATTCGTCTGTAAGCGACCTCATGAGTAAAAAAGTCTATCTCAATTCTTTATGGATGATGGCTGAAAAGCTGTTGTCCATTTTTGGATTGATCTTTGTAACCTCGTTTGTGGCACGTTATATCGGCCCTGCCAACTTTGGTAAGCTGACCTTTGCCACTTCGATTTTTGCCATTGTGCAAACGGTGTCGTTATTTGGCTCCGACAACCTGATTTTCCAAAAAACCAGTCAAAACCGTAAAACGGGTGAGCATCTTATATTTGCCACACGAACTTTACGCAATCTGTTCTTTGCGGTGTTTGCCAGTTTGGTGCTGCTGTATCTGTATTTAACCGTTGATCCACTGACTTTTATTTTCTCGGTCGCAGCGTGTATCGGGGTGTATTTTTCTCTGCATGACACCGCTTATAGCATTTACTTCAATGCCACCTTGCAGTCACGTTTCAATACCATGTGTAATGTCACTGCGATTTTGGTCAGTCTGATCGTGCGTTATGGCATTGCCGAATTTCATTTACCTGTCAGTTATTTAAGTATTCCGATTGTGTTGGTGACGCTGGTTCCATTTCTGATGCGTCGGGCGATTTTTGCCCGTAAAAAACTCAGTAATCCGCAGCGCATTGCCGAGCATTTACAGCAGTATCGTGGTTATGTGCTAAAAGTCGGGCGCAAACTGGTGCTGTATACGCTGTCGATTGCGATTTTTACCAAGACCTCGCAACTGTTTTTGGGGATGAAATCGCAGCATGATTTGGGGATTTATTCGGTTGCAATGACTTTGGGCAGCAGTTTTTACTTTGTTTTAAATGCTTTTATTTCCTCATTTTTGACTCAGATTTATGCGGAAAAAGACTTTGAACGCAGTCAAACTATGGTGGCACGCTTAAATGCCATGGTGATTGTGATTGCCTCTTCGGCTGCGGTATTTTTCGCCTTGTTTGGGCACTGGATTATCCAGTGGCTCTACGGTGCTGCCTATCAACAGGTCAACGATATTTTGATTATTGCGGTCTTTGTCACCCTATTTTCAGGGATGTCGACCGTAGCTGAAAAATACCTGATCAAGTTCAATGCCTATGATTATTTGCACCATAAGACCATGAGTTTAGTGGCATTTAATGTGATCGTGACCTTTTTGGCGATTCATTATTTTGCCTTGTATGGCGCAATTTTTGCCATTCTCGCCACAGAAATTTTGTCATTAACGCTATTTAATTACTTTTATAAGCAGGGTTTAATTTTAGACACGCATATTCGTATCTTTAAACCATCCACCTATTTCAAACGCTGAGAATACCCCGATGAAGCTGAGCTTGATCATCCCCGTTTATAATGTCGAAAAGTACATTGAACAATGCCTGACCAGTATCTGCCAGCAATTGCCTGTGCCTGATGTGGAGGTGATTGTGGTCGATGATGGTAGCCCAGACCAGTCGGTTGCCAAAGCACAGCAGTTTTTGGCACAGCAGCCTGAAGCGGTACAGCAGCAATTTCGGATTATTCGCCAAAAAAATCAGGGCTTGAGTGGGGCACGTAATACAGGGATTGGAGAAGCGCAAGGCGAGTACGTGGCATTTCTGGATTCCGATGATTATCTCAATCCGCAGTATTTTGCCGAAGTGTTTAAAGGCATACAGGCGGCTGCGGACATTATCCAGTTTGCAGTGCAACGGGTCGATGATCAGGGCAATATCATTCCGTTTTTACACCGTATGTCGAAACAGGGTTTGCAGACTTTAGATCAGGATATTCTACTGGAATTGTCGAATCGTTCGGCTTGGTTTGCATGGCTGCGCATTTATAAACGAGAGCTGTTTCAAGAGATTCGTTTTCCTGTCGGCAAAAACTATGAAGATGCTTATACCACGCCATTGTTATTTTTCGCAGCAAAAACGGTGTATTTTAGCGCTGAAGTGTTGATCAATTACCGTATCAATCCGCAAGGCATTACCGCAACCAAATCCCGTAAAAATATTGATGATTTGGGTGGCGTGCCGTTATTTTATCTCGAACATATCGAGCAGCATCCTGAGTTGGTGGCGACCATGATTGCGATTAGCCAGTCGCATATTATGGATGTGCTGAATGCCGATGGAATCAGTGCGGCACAGCAGCGCTGGAAAATTTTAAAACAACAAATGCGTCAGCATCCACTCAATGAAAGCATGATTCGTAATCGTGGCAATCGCCTGTTTTTCCAATATGGTGTGGCATTTTTATTGTTTGACCGTAGCTTGCGCCGTTTAGGTCTGAAAAAATGATTGGCAAAATCTGCTTTCTGATTGGTAATCTCAATCTTTCAGGTGGAACGGAGCGAGTGACCACACTAGTTGCCAATGCTTTGGCTGCACAAGGTCAACAGGTCTGTATTCTGAATTTGTCGCAGGGTGAGCATCCATTTTTTGCTTTGGATGCCCGTGTGGAAAACCATGCACTTTATCCACAGCCTGTGTCGATGAAAAGCCATTTATTCGGAACCATCTGGAAAATCCGCCGTTTTGTGCAGCAGCAGCAGATTCAGCATTTGGTGGTGGTGGACAGCATTTCCTGTATTTTTACGGTGCCTGCGCTGTTCGGTTTGAAGGTGCAACATATTTGCTGGGAACACTTTAATTTTGAAGTGGATTTGGGTGTACGTCTGCGCCGTGTCGGGCGGGTTTGGGCTGCGCGCTATGCCGATGCGGTGGTGACTTTAACCGAACATGACCGCCAGTTGTGGCAGCAGGGCATTGCCAAAATTTCTGCTAAGATTCAAGCGATTGCCAATCCATCGCCATTTAGCATTGCCTCACAGTTACCGAGTCTCAGCCATAAAACCGTGCTTGCTGTTGGGCGGCTACGTCCTGAGAAAGGTTTTGATCTGTTACTGGAAGCATGGCAATTACTTCATGCGAAATATCCTGACTGGACACTGCGGATTGTGGGTAGCGGTGAACAGGAACAGGCACTCAAACAGCAGTCACTTCAGTTGGGAATTCAAGATTCGGTGGACTGGGTGGCAGCGACACCTGAGATTGCCCAGTATTATGCACAGGCATCGATTTACTGTTTAAGTTCACGTTTTGAAGGTTTTGGCATGGTTCTGCTCGAAGCTCTGAGTTTTGGTTTGCCAATCGTGGCTTTTGATTGTCCGATTGGGCCGCGTGAAATTTTAGCCAATACGTCAAATTCGTTGGTTGCTCCTGAAAATGCGCAGGCTTTGAGTGATGGATTGACACAGATGATGGCGTTAGAAACGACGCATTATCAACAGATTGCTGAACAGAATCAGCAATATGTGCAACAGTATTCGACCGAGCAGATCGTGACCCAATGGCTTGATCTGTTTGCCCAAGCTTGAGTGAATTGAAGATGAAAATTTTGCTGCTAATTACAGGTTTGGGTTTAGGTGGTGCAGAGAAAGTCGTGACCAGTCTGGCTGATCAACTGTTTGAAGCAGGGCATCAGGTCAAAATTGCCTATTTGCGTGGCGAAATTGAGGTTCGACCGCAACATGCCGAGATTGAACTGATCTCACTGGGACTCAATTCAATAGCAAATTTTTCACACAGTGCACGAAAATTTGCGCAACTGATGCAGCAATTTCAGCCCGATGTGGTGCATGCGCATATGTTCCATGCGATTTTATTTGCCCGTTTGCTGCGTCGCTCGGCACAAATTCGGTATTTGATGTGTACGGCACACAGCAAGGCGATTGGCGGTAAAGCACGACAATGGTTGTATCGTCTGACCGATGGTTTGAGTGATCTGAATACCAATGTCAGTCAGGAAGCCACCGATTTTTTTGTGGCGCAAAAAGCCTTTAGCGCGACCAAAAGTACCGCGGTCAGTAATGGCATTGATACGCAAAAATTTCAATTTTCTGCAACCGCACGTCAGCAGCTTCGTTCGCAATTCGGTTTCTCCGATGACATTCCTGTGTTGATGGCAGTCGGGCGTTTGATGCAAGCCAAAGATTATCCCAACCTGATTCAGGCATTTCGCTTGCTACTCAACACGCAGCCGAAAGCACAGCTCTTGATTGTTGGGGATGGCGTGCAACGGACTGAGTTGGAACAGCAAGTGCAGCAATTAGACTTGAGCCATCAGATCCATTTTCTGGGGGTACGGCATGATGTTGCTGAACTCCTGTCCGCCGCAGATCTGTTTGTCTTATCCTCAGCTTGGGAAGGTTTTGGCTTGGTGGTGGCAGAAGCTATGAGCTGTGAACGGGTGGTGGTGGCAACCGACTGTGGTGGCGTGAAAGAAGTGTTGGGTGAGCCTGAGTGGCTAGTTCCACCACAAAATGCAGAAATGCTCAGCAAAAAACTCGTCCAAGCGTTACAATTGTCGACAGAACAAAAAGCCCAATTGGGGCAGCAGCACCGTCAGCGCATTCAGCAGCATTACTCGATGCAGAGCATGTTGCAACAATGGTTGGCACTTTATCACCTCAGCACTGAGAGAACAGCATCATGAGCCAATATCAACAATGTTGTGAACAACTGCAACAGCAGCCTAAAACGTGGTTAATTACAGGCGTTGCAGGATTTATTGGTTCAAATTTGCTGGAAAAATTATTGTTGCTGGGTCAGCGTGTGGTGGGTTTAGACAACTTCTCGACGGGCTTTCAGCATAATCTCGATGAAGTACAAGCCACCGTATCGGCTGAACAATGGCAGAATTTCAAATTTATTCAGGGCGATATTTGCAACCTTGAAGATTGCCAAACCGCGTGTGCAGGTGTGGATTATGTGCTGCATCAGGCAGCGCTCGGTTCAGTGCCACGTTCGATTGAAAACCCGATTGCCACCAATGCGTCGAATATTTCGGGCTTTGTGAATATGTTGGTCGCAGCCAAAGAGGCTCAGGTCAAAAACTTTGTCTATGCAGCAAGCAGTTCAACTTATGGTGATCATCCTGCTTTGCCTAAACAGGAAGATATTATTGGCAATCCGTTGTCGCCGTATGCCGTGACCAAATATGTCAATGAATTGTATGCCAGCGTGTTTCAGCGTTGTTATGGCTTTAACTCAATTGGTCTGCGTTACTTCAATATTTTTGGGAAACGCCAAACCCCAGACGGTGCTTATGCCGCAGTGATTCCAAAATGGACGGCTGCCATGATTCAGGGCGATACAGTCTTTATCAATGGCGATGGCTCAACCAGTCGCGACTTTAACTATATTGCCAATGCCGTGCAGGCTAATCTGTTGGCTGCAACCACAGAAAATACGGCTGCGTTGAATCAGATTTACAATGTGGCTGTGGGCGGGCGAACTGATCTCAATCAACTGTTTAATATGCTGACCGAAACCTTAGCTAAAAATGCGGTGAACTATACCCAAGCTGCTGTATATCGCGATTTCCGTGCAGGCGATGTGCGTCATTCACAAGCCGATATTTCCAAAATTCAGACGTTGCTCGGTTATCAACCGCAGTTCAATATAGCACAGGGCATTGAACAAGCTATGCCGTGGTATGTCCAGCATTTACAGGGTTCAGCACAATAATCTATGAAGTTCTGTATTATTTCCAACGACTTGCATACTGTCCGAAATTTTCGGGGTGACTTGCTCAATAGTATCGCTGCGCAAGGCTATGCGATTCATATTCTTGCTCCAAATATTGAGTTATACCCTGAAGATCAGCATTATTTTCAGGACTTGGGTTTTCAATTGCACAGCTATCCTTTGCAGAAAATGGGTACTAATCCTGTTGCAGATTCGAAAACCCTGTTGGCGATTTATCAGCATCTTAGAGCGATTCAACCCAATAAAGTCCTGAGCTATACCATTAAACCTGTGATTTACGGCACGATTGCGGCGTATCTGGCGAAAGTGCCTGAGCGTTATATTTTGCTCAGTGGTTTAGGCTTTGCCTTTCAGGACGATCAGTCCGCAGGGCGCTTGAAATATGTAAAGCAGTTATTTAATCAAATTTTTCGTTTTGCACTCCGTCAAGCGACTGCGGTGATTTTTCAAAATGCGGATGATTTGGCTTTGGTTCGTGAACTCAAGCATTTGCCACCGCATATCCCGACGCATATTGTGAATGGTTCAGGGGTAAATACCGAAAAATTTGCCCCACAGCCGTTACTTCTCGATGAGCACAATCATCCTCAACCGATTTTCTTGATGGTGGGACGCTTGCTCAAAGACAAAGGCGTGTATGAATACATCGCCGCAGCGAAGCAAATCAAGCAGCACTATCCGCAAGCCCATTTTCATCTGGTGGGTTGGATTGATGAAAATCCCGCAGCCATCGCCCAAGAAGATTTGGAAGAATGGATGGCATCGGGTTTGATTCAGTACTGGGGCAAACTCAGTGATGTGCGTCAGGCGATTTGCCAAGCCAATATTTTTGTGTTGCCGTCTTACCGTGAGGGGATTCCCCGTTCGGTACTCGAAGCGATGGCAATGCGCCGTGCGATTATCACCACCGATGCGCCGGGTTGTAAGGAAACCGTGATTGATGGGCAAAATGGTTTTAAGGTGCCTGTGCGGGATGCCGATGCCTTGGCGCAAGCCATGCAACGCCTGATTGAACAACCTGCTCAAATTGAATGGATGGCAGCGCGGTCTCTGATTTTGGTGGAGCAGTGTTATGAGGTTGAACGGGTCAATCAACAGATGTTACAGGCGATGCAATTTGTGACAGATTCATCAGTCAGTACGCCCTCGACATGAATGGCAGTTTTGTCCAAGAGTTGATAAAATACGCTTTTTAAAATTGATCTACCATTTCGGCAGACCAGTGTTTCAACAAGGTTCAATTCAATGTCTACGATCGCTATGCGATGTGATCTCGGTGGATGGGTAAAATAATCATGCTCAAAAGACTTGTCGATATCATCATTGCTTCTATTGCATTTACGATTTTGTTGCCTGTGTTTATTTATGTTGCCTTCAAGGTCAAAAAAAATCTGGGTTCACCGATTTTCTTTTACCAAGAACGTCCAGGGAAAGATGGCAAGCTGTTTAAAATGATGAAGTTTCGCTCTATGAAAGATGCGCTTGATCAGCATGGCAATCCACTTCCAGACGAGCAGCGTATCACGCCGTTTGGTCAAAAGTTACGTTCAACCAGTCTCGATGAAATGCCTCAATTGCTCAATGTGATTAAGGGTGATATGAGCGTGGTTGGCCCACGTCCGATGCTCAAAGAATTTGTCGAACATTACACGCCTGAACAAGCACGTCGTTTGGAAGTCCGCCCTGGTATGACAGGTCTGGCACAAATTAGCGGGCGCAATGAACTTGATTATGAAGAACGCTTCAAATGTGATGTTTGGTATGTCGATCATCACAATGTTGCGGTGGACTTCAAAATTATGTTTAAAACCGTATCGGTGATGCTGAAAAAAGAAGGGATCAACGCGCCTGGTCATGTTGGCCCATCGTTATTTACAGGCAATGACACAGACACGTCGAAACAAAGTAAAACCTGATTGTGAAATTTGATAAATGATTAAAAAAGCTATTTTGCCTGTTGCAGGTTTAGGAACTCGTTTTTTACCTGCGAGCAAGTCTATTCCGAAAGAAATGGTGACTGTGGTCGATCGTCCTGCCATTGAATATGTGGTGCGTGAAGCGGTTGAGGCAGGCATTGAGCAGATTATTTTGGTGACCCATTCTTCTAAAGCTTCGATTGAAAACTATTTTGATCGTAACTTTGAACTGGAAACCACGCTAGAACAAAAGCAAAAGTGGGACTTATTGGCAGAGATTCGCCAGATTGTCCCTGAGCATGTCAGCATTGTCAGCGTGCGTCAGCCACAGCCTTTGGGCTTGGGACATGCGGTTTTATGTGCCAAATCAATTGTAGGTGATGAGGCATTTGCGGTGATGTTGCCTGACGTTTTGGTCAAAGCTCAAAATCAGCAAAATGATTTGGCATGTATGGTTGCGCGTTATCAGCAAGCCCAAGCAGCACAAATTATGGTGGAAGCCGTTCCTGAAAACTTGGTTGATCAGTATGGGATTGTGGATGTCAAAACTGTTCCAGATGAGGGGCAAAGTATCGAGATGCAAGGCATTGTTGAGAAGCCTGCATTAGGAACAGCGCCAAGTAATTTGTCGGTGGTTGGACGTTATGTGCTTCCTGCAAAAATTATGCAATTGCTTGAACAAACACCGAAAGGTGCAGGCAATGAAATTCAACTGACAGATGCTATTGCCATGCTCAATCAAACTGAATGCGTGGAAGCTTATCGAATGTCAGGTGTAACCTTTGACTGTGGCAGCAAGCTCGGTTATCTCAAAGCGGTATTGCATTATGCGGTTGAACATCCAAAACTCGGTCAGGATGTCATTGCTTTAATTCGTGAACTCGATATCTAAATCGGAGCTAGGCCATGAAAATCGCAGTCTATGGAGCAACATTACATGCTGGGGTTATGGCAGGCTTATTTGCAGAGTATGGGCATCATGTTTATTGGTGCCCAAGTCTTTGTGCCCAGCAGCATAGCAGCATTCATTATCAAGATCAGAGTGTTAATCAATTGCTGCAACAGCAGTTGACAAGCCAGCGCTTATATTTACAGTCGTTGCAGGAGATTCCACTGAGTGTCGATGCATACTTTTTTGCATTTAACTCCAATGAATTACAGCAACAACAGCAAGTCCTAAACCATTTGCAGCAGCAGCCGATCATCCATCCCAAATTAATGATCAACGGGTCAAGTTTTGGTTTGGATGGAACAACCCAGTTGATGCATCAACTGCCGCAGGATGACTGGTGCTACTTACCTGATATGATTCAGGAAGGCAATGCCATCAATAGTGTGTTGCAGGTTAAACATGTGGTGGTCGGGGCGGAAACGGCAAGCGCCCAAACAAAAATCCGTGAGTTATTACGTCCATTTTTTAGCTATAACCATAATTATCTGTTTATGCCTATTTTAGATGCTGAATTTACCAAACTCAGTATTTCAGGCATGTTGGCAACCCGAATTAGTTATATGAATGATTTGGCTCAGGTTGCTGAAAAACTCAATATTGATATTGCCAATGTGCGTCTAGGGATTGGTGCCGATAATCGGATTGGTTCAAGTTATTTGGCGGCAGGTGTGGGATTTGGTGGGGCAAATTTTTCGCATGATATTTTGACACTGTCACAAACTATTGCTGATACAGGGGTCAAAAGCCAGTTGCTAGAACAGGTCTGGGAGATTAATGAGCAACAGAAGGAACTCTTATTCCGTAAGTTGTGGAATTATTATCAATGTGATCTGCAAGGCAAAGTGATTGCAATTTGGGGAGCATCCTTTAAAGAGGATACCGCCAGAACCAATTATTCTCCGATTCATACCATGCTCAAAGCCCTGTGGGCACAAGGGGCGATTGTACGTTTGCATGATCCACAAGCCTTATCTTTAATTGCAGAACAGTACGGTTCACGTGATGATCTGATTCTCTGTGAAGATCAATATGACGCCACCCAAGGGGCAGAGGCACTGTGTGTCTTGACAGCATGGAAACAATATTTAAGTTTGGATTATCGCCGTTTGCATCAGTTGATGCAGCATCCACTGATTTTGGATGGGCGTAATATTTATGATCCAGAATATATGAAGGCACAAGGCTTTGCCTACGCAGGAGTCGGTCGCCAATGACAGAAGAAAATATTACTCACTTTCCGAAAGCTCAGCACAGCTCGGCACAGCAAGAGTTAACTCAGTGTGCCCAAGCATTGTCCCAGTTACATCTCACTGAATTATTTGCAGAAAATAACACGCGGTTCCAAGACTTTTCTTTGCGTTTTGAACAACTGTTTCTCGACTATAGCAAGCAGCGTATTGATCTGCCGATTGTTCAGCAACTGATTCGTTTGGCTGAACAGCAACAACTTAAAGCATGGATTCAGGCATTATTTTCAGAAAAAACCATTAACTATACTGAGCAACGTGCAGCGATGCATTGGGCACTGCGTTTACCTGAACAATCCGTTGAATTTCCAGAGTTGGCTGAGCAGGTTCAGCAGCAATTACAGCGTATGTATGCTTTGGTGGAAAAAATCCATGCGGGGCAATATCGCGGTGCAACAGGTGAAGTGATTCAGGATGTGGTCAATATTGGGGTGGGGGGGTCAGACCTAGGTCCACTGATGGCGACGCATGCACTGTCTGACTTTAAAGTCAAAACTGCAAAACCTTTACACGTACATTTTGTTTCAACGATGGATGGGAGTCAGTTATCAGATTTACTGCATCAACTGCGACCTGAAACGACACTGTTTATTATCTCCTCTAAATCATTTGGTACGATTGATACTTTATCCAATGCTCAAACTGTACGTTTGTGGCTTGAAAAAGCCTTGGGTCAGCAAGATAAAGTCGTTAAAAATCATTTTATTGGCGTGTCAACCAAAGCCGATAAAATGACGGCATGGGGAATTGCCCCTAATAAACAGTTCCTGCTTTGGGACTGGGTCGGTGGGCGCTATTCACTGTGGTCATGTATTGGCTTGCCGATCGCTTTAAGTATTGGTGTTCAAGGCTTTCAGCAATTTTTGGCTGGGGCACATGCGATTGATCAACATTTCCGTACAACTGAATTTTCCCAAAATATTCCTGTCTTAATGGGTTTGCTTGGGGTGTGGAATAGCAATTTCTTGGATGTCCAAACCCATGCGGTGTTGCCGTATGATGGTCGCCTCAAGTATTTTGCAGCGTATTTGCAGCAGCTCGAAATGGAATCGAATGGTAAGTCGATTCAGCGTAATGGTCAGAAAGTCACCATGAACACTTGCCCAATTGTATGGGGAGAAGTGGGGCCAAATGCGCAGCATGCTTTTTATCAATTGCTGCATCAGGGTACACATACCGTGAGCTGTGATTTTATTGCGCCTATACAGCGTTACAATACTCAGCAATTTACCTATGTTGAAAATGCCAGTGCCTTGATTGAACAGCATCACTTGGCGCTTTCTAACTGTTTGGCACAATCCCGTTTATTGGCTTTTGGTAATCAGGCTTTAGATCAGAGTGAACTGGATCATTTGCCGATTTATAAACAGTACGCAGGCAATCAAGCAAGTTCGACGTTATTGGTGGATGAACTTAATCCTTATAGTTTGGGGATGTTAATCGCCTGCTATGAACATAAAGTCTTTGTGCAATCCGTGATTTGGAATATTAATCCTTTCGATCAATGGGGCGTTGAAAAAGGTAAAGAAATTGCTAATCAACTATTACCGATTTTGAATGGGCAGCAGCATCATTTGCCAGAGTTGGATGCCTCAACTCAAGGCTTACTCAAGATTTTGTTAGGAAAATAACATGACAACAGTTTTAGTGACGGGTGGCGCAGGGTTTATTGGTTCGCATACTTGCGTTCGTTTGCTAGAAACAGGTTATAACGTTGTTGTACTCGACAATCTGAGTAACAGCTCGCCTGAAGCATTGAAACGTGTACAAGAACTGACAGGAAAGACACTCAACTTTGTTGAAGGCGATATTCGTGACAGTCAAGTACTGGATCAGGTATTTGCTGATCATGCAATTGATGCGGTAATTCATTTTGCGGGTTTAAAAGCTGTCGGTGAAAGTCAGCAAATTCCACTGACTTATTTTGATAACAATATCTCGGGCAGTATCAATTTAGTCCAAGCGATGCAGCGGGCAGGGGTATTTCGACTGGTGTTTAGCTCATCGGCAACGGTCTATGGTGATGCTCATCCATCACCATTGCAAGAAACCATGCCGACCGCGATGCCAAACAATAATTATGGCTACACCAAACTGGTGGTTGAGCAAATGCTGGAGAAACTGGCAGCGGCGGATGATCGTTGGTCATTGGCTTTGTTACGCTATTTCAATCCTGTGGGGGCACATCCAAGTGGTCGAATTGGTGAAGATCCACAAGGCATTCCAAATAACCTGATGCCGTATATTACCCAAGTGGCTGTGGGTAAACGTGAAAAACTGTCGATCTTTGGCAATGACTACGCTACCCCAGATGGTACAGGCGTGCGTGATTATATTCATGTAGTAGATTTGGCAGAGGCACATGTTTGCGCACTGAAAAATCGTTTAACCCAACAAGGCTGCCGTGCATGGAATATTGGTACAGGGCAGGGCGTTTCGGTTTTAGAAATGAAAAATGGTTTTGAGCAGGTCAATGCTGTGCCGATTGCTTTTGAGTTTTCTTCACGCCGTGCAGGTGATGTCGCAACCTGTTTTGCCGATAATACCCGTGCAGTGACAGAGTTAGGTTGGCAGCCAAAATATCAGCTTGAAGATATGCTCAAGCACAGTTGGAACTGGCAAAAGCAAAACCCTCAAGGTTATCGTTAAATATAAAGGTGGCGCGACAAGCGCCATTTTTTCTGAGTAATTGCCTCAAAACTGCTTATTTTTTGATATAATTCGCCGCCTGTTCAATCAATCCTCTCCCTCCTGCCTTATGAACACCTTACGCCAGCAAATCCTCTTTTTGCTTGTGGCCTGTTTGTCTACATTTTTTTCGATGTATCTTGCATCAAGTTGGAATTTTTTGCTTGATGGTTTCTCTTCAATTCGTCTTGCCAAGACATTGATGTCCTGTTTGTTTAATTACAGCCTGATTTTATTATTTGCTGCTGTTCTAAGACGACAATATACCGCACTAGTACTGAGTCAGATTTTCGCGGGACTGATTGAATTTATTAACTTTAAAAAAGAAAAATATCTCTCCACCAACTTTAGTCCCGATGACATCTTATTATTTTCAGAAGCTTTTAAAGCTGCACCGATGCCATTGAAAGTTGCTTTTTTTGCCTTTATTGCAGTGTTCTTGACTGTGCTGATTTTCTGTTTCAGAAAAGAAAAAGCCACACCCATAAAGACTCACTTGGTGCAGTTGTTGCTGAGCGTGGTGATGTTTTGCTCAGCCATATATATGAACTACATTAAGAGTCCAATTGGGGCTTGCAGTAAACCGAACTATCCAAGTATTTGTTTAAATATGTCAGGTTTTCCCAATACCCGTAGTGACTGGATTGGGGATTTTCGCAAGATTCAGAATTTTGGTTTTACCACATTTTTTATGTCGAAAATTTTGGATAATTTAACTGAAACTTTTTTACCGCATGAAACTGTTTCACGTGAAACCATTGAACAGATTTTTAAGCCATTAGAAACCCCTACAGCAGCAAGTGAGCCAGCATCATCGACGACGGAACAACCCAATATTGTGGTGGTCATGGATGAGTCGATGTGGAATCCGCGCTTGCTCGATAAAAAATTACCGAAGAATCTCACGCCATTTACCAAGCAAAATCAGGTCTCTGCATTATTATCTCCTTCATTTGGGGGTGGGACTGCCAATGTTGAATTTGAAGCACTGACCAGCTTAAACACGATTTTCTTCCGTAACGAACTGGTCTATGTGGCAAAAATTCGTAAGCCAATTTATTCATTGCCATTGTATTTAAATAGCTTGGGCTACGACACCATCGCCATGCACAACAACTGGCGTTACTACTACAACCGCAATCGGGTGTATCAGTCGATGGGCTTTCACAAGTTTATATCACTGGAAAACATGATGAACTCAGCTAATCGTGCCACATTATTCAATCAGGCAGGTTGGGCGAATGATGATGTGATTTTTAATTCCATCAAAACAGAATTAAGCCTTGCCAGTGATCAGCCGAAATTTATTTATGCGATTACGGTGGAGAACCATCCGATGTATTCGGATGACCGTTATGGGGCACAGTCTTATAAGCTCAATCCGAATCTGTCTGAAAGTGCCCATCAGAAAATGGCAACCTACACAGCTGGGGTGGCGCGAGCCGACCAACATATTCGTGATCTGACAGCGTATGTGAAAACCCTGAAACGTCCAACCATTGTGATTGCATTTGGGGATCATTTGCCAAATCTACAAAATGTGTATGATGAATATCATTATTTTGATCAAGACCCAAACCGTGAAGAACCGAATGCCTATGAAACACCATTGGTACTGTGGAGTAATTATGCGGTACAGCGGAAAATTTTGACACAGGCGTATGTGCCAACCAGTTTCTTAGCACCGAAAATTTTGCATTTGGCGAATTTGCCATTGTCACCTTATTATCAATTTATTGAGCAGGTTTCTTCTTGTTACGATGCGATTCATCAGAAATTTATTCGTGAAAAAGCATCGTGCAAATTCAATAAAGAGCAACTTCTTGAACAATATAAATCATTGAATAACGACACATTGAATGGACATAATTTTACCTATCAAATGCTGAAACCAAAAAGTCATTGATGCCATAAAAAAAGCTCGGTATGTGACCGAGCTTTTTTTATTGCTGCCGATGTAAGTGATTAGCTCTGAATCATGGCGGATAGTTCATCGACATAGGCTTGCATTGTACGCGGCTGAAGTTCGCTACGGCTTTCAATATTTAAACGCAGCAATGGTTCAGTATTGGACGCACGGATATTTAAACGCCATGCGCCAAAGTCCAGACTCACGCCATCGGTACGGTCAATCACAGGATTTTGTGCAGCATAATGATCAAAAATCTTTTGAATGGTGATTTGGCTATCAGCAACTTTAAAGTTAATTTCACCGCTACATGGGAATTTGGCAATCATGTCTTCAACCAAGCTCGACAACGATTGTTGAGTTTCAGACAATAAACTTGCCACCAATAACCATGGAATCATGCCACTGTCACAGTAAGCAAAATCACGGAAATAGTGGTGTGCGCTCATCTCACCGCCATAGATGGCATTTTCTTCACGCATGATTTGCTTAATGAAAGCATGACCCGATTTAGACTGTACGGTTTGCCCTTGATATTTTTCAACAATATCCTGCGTGTTCCAGACCAGACGCGGGTCGTGCACGATTTTTTCATTGGGATGTTGCAACAAGAAGGCTTGTGCGAGTAAACCGACAATGTAATAGCCTTCGATAAATTGACCTTTCTCATCGAACAAGAAACAGCGGTCAAAGTCGCCATCCCAAGCAATCCCCATATCGGCTTGATGAGCAAGCACGGCTTGTGACGTACTGTCACGGTTTTCGACCAGTAATGGGTTAGGGATACCATTGGGGAACGTACCATCAGCTTCATGGTGAATCTTGATAAATTCAACAGGGATATTGAGTGCTTTAAACTGGGTTTCGAGCGCATCAATCACATGACCTGCTGCACCATTACCTGCATTGACCACCAGTTTGAGTGGGCGAATTTTTTCAGGCTGGATATAACCCAAAAGATGTTGTACAAATTCAGGCAAAATATTGTAGCTTTGTGTGCTGCCTTTTGGGCTGACTTCTGTAAATTCAGCACTTTCTGCCAAAGCTTGAATTTCTTTTAAACCTGTATCGGCACTAATCGGACGTGAATTTTCACGCACCAGTTTCATACCGTTATAGTCCATCGGGTTGTGACTGGCTGTCACTTCAATACCGCCTTGAACATCGAGATGGAATGCCGCAAAATATACTTCTTCTGTGCCTGTCATGCCCAAGTCAAGGACATTGACCCCTGCATCATTTAAACCACGAATCGTGGCTTGTTTAAGACTTTCACTGCTAAGACGAACATCACAACCGACCGCGATGGTTTGAGGTTGATAGATCTGACCGTAGGCACGACCAATTTTATAAGCAATATCTTCATTCAATTCAGTTTCGAGTTTGCCGCGAATGTCATAGGCTTTAAAGCACGTCAGTTTTGTCATGATATTGATAGATAGACTGTTATTGGAAAACTTCATTATAGCGGTCTTTTAAAGCTTGTCTGTATTTGAGGCATTGAACAACGTAACAAAGTGCATCTCATATTTTGCTGAAAAAATCACATAATCACCTGTGTTAGACATTTTTTCGATGAGTTAATATAATTTTTGTTAAAAATTAGAAATAAAATACATAAAAAATAATAACTTATAGTTATGTTTTTAGTTCTTATGGTGATTGTTTAAGAGATTTTGTGGAATTTTTGAGTGAATCTTAAAAAAAAATTAAAATTTAAAGTAAAAATAAGTTTTTGAATTAAAATAAGAAAATTTAAGTATTAATTTTTTGTTGCAAGTATTTTGTATTTTTTTTGTTGACGAAAGAATAGCCCCTGAGTAGAGTAGTCCCCGTTTTTAATGGAGCGGCCTCGAAATTGGATTTCGACTTATATGCTTTATTCTTTTCCATCTTCCTTTGTTAATGTCTGCCCATATTACTGTGGACAACTCACTGGATCGTATAAGGTCTTAGCCTATGAACAAAGTAAAGATTAGTCTTGCTTGGCAAATCTTAATTGCATTGATTTTGGGTGTTGTTGTGGGAACTATTTTGCACAACCAACCCGATATTCAGCAAAGTGTTGTGAATAACTTTTTGAAACCAGCCGGTCAAATTTTTATTAACTTGATCAAGATGATCGTTGTACCGATTGTGATTTCAACTTTAATCCTAGGTATTGCTGGGGTTGGAGATTCCAAAAAACTTGGAATCTTGGGTGTAAAAACCATTCTTTATTTTGAAATTATTACCACTGTTGCGATTGTGGTGGGTATTGTTGCTGCCAATGTCTTCCATCCTGGTTCAGGCATTGATATGTCTTTACTGCATAAAGCCGACATTTCTCAGTATGAACATACCACTGAAGAAGTGCAGTCACAGTCACATGGTTTGGTACAAACGATCTTGTCGCTGATTCCATCGAACATCTTTAGTGCGATGGCTAGTGGACAAATGTTGCCGATTATTTTCTTCTCGGTGATGTTCGGGATTGGTTTAGCTGCTCTGCCTGTAGAAACGAAACAACCATTACTCAATGTGTTGAAAGCAGTTTCTGAGGCGATGTTTAAAGTCACCCATATGATCATGCTGTATGCACCTGTGGGTGTATTTGCCTTGATCGCGGCGACTGTGACGACGTTTGGTTTTGCTTCATTGGTGCCTTTGGCAAAATTGGTGGTGTTGGTTTACGCTGCAATTTTATTCTTTGGTTTGGGTGTCCTCGGTTTAGTTGCAAAAATCTGTGGTCTGAACATTTTTACCCTGATCAAGATTCTCAAAGACGAACTGATTTTGGCGTACTCAACGGCAAGTTCTGAAACCGTTTTGCCACGTATCATGGAAAAAATGGAAGCGTATGGCGCACCAAAAGCGATTTCGAGCTTTGTAGTACCAACAGGCTATTCATTTAACCTTGATGGTTCAACTTTGTACCAAAGTATCGCGGCAATTTTTATTGCACAGCTTTACGGAATTGACTTGTCGATCACTCAAGAAATCGTGTTGGTCTTGACCCTCATGGTTACTTCTAAGGGGATCGCAGGTGTTCCGGGTGTATCCTTTGTGGTGCTGTTGGCGACTTTGGGTTCAGTCGGTATTCCACTTGAAGGTCTAGCGTTTATTGCAGGGGTTGACCGTATTTTAGATATGGCGCGTACTGCATTGAATGTGGTTGGAAATGCCTTGGCTGTGCTGGTGATCAGTAAATGGCAGAAGCAATTCGACGAAGACAAAGCAAAAGCGTACGAAGCATCTTATAAATAAGATCATCTATGCGAAATAAAAAACGGCTCATCAGAGCCGTTTTTTTTATGTCAGTGTGGACTAAGATAATGATGAGTCACTGGCAAGGCGTTTCTTATGTTTGAAATAGCTATAGCCAAAAATAATCAGACCGACCATGTAAAGCTGTACTGAATCCCACAGTAAAGAAAGATCTGCGGCATACAGTAACCAAAGCGCATAAATAGTTGCGACAAGTGCAATCAAGATATGTTTTGGCTGTTTCTTTTTACCCGATTCTTTTAAGTAGAACGCGGATACCAAGAAATAAGGCAACAGAATCATCACCGAAGAAATCATCAACAGCCACGTGTAGTTTTTATTGAAAAAGTACACGCCAATCAATGCCGCCTGCACCACAATCGAGGTCAGCCATAACGATGAAATCGGCACATTGTTGCTATTGGTCTTGAGAAACATCGCAGGGAATGCCCCATTTTTCGCAGCCAAAAATGGAATTTCAGTGGCGAATAAAGTCCAACTTAAATACGAGGATGCTACTGAAATCATTAAGCCGACCGTAATCACAATGGTGCCTGGCAACCCAATTAACTGGGTCAAAATGGTTGCCATCGATGGGTTGTGCATGCCTGCAATTTCGGCACGACTGGTGACGCCGTAAGACAACACCGTAACCATCACATAAAAAGCCAATGCCAGTAACACGCCAAACACCGTGGCTTTACCGATATCATTACGGTTACGCGCACGAGAAGACAGCACCACAGCACCTTCAATTCCTGTGAACACCCATAAGGTAATCAGCATCAAGTCTTTGACCTGTTCCCAAACGGGCATTTTTAAGGAGAAGTCATGCAAATTGAGTTTGAAAAAATCCAGTTTGAATGCGACCAAACTACAGGCAATAAACACCACCATCGGTACGATTTTGGCAAGGGTGGCAATCAGGTTGACCACCGCCGCTTCTTTAATTCCGCGACTCACTAGCCAATGCACCAACCAGACAAAGATCGATGAACCGATCAGGGCATAAATGGTATTGCCATCGCCAAAGATCACATGCTCTTTGGTATCCACGAATGTACCGAGACTTGAGAATACAATCACCACATAACCGACAATGCCAATCGTGGTACATAGCCAGTAGCCCCATGCTGAGCAGAAGCCAATCAATTCGCCAAAGCCTGCACGAGCATAGTTATAAATTCCGCCGTCCAGTTCAGGGTACTGACGAGATAAATACAACAATGAAAATGCCAAGAATAAAATACCGACCCCAGTGATCAGCCATGCAATTAGCAGGGCTGAACCATTGGCAACGGCTGCCATGTTCTGCGGTAAACTAAACACCCCAGAGCCGACCATGGAGCTAAACACCAGTGCGGTCAGCGACAGTAAACCAATTTTTGCAGAAGACATATTTTCTTATTCTTTAAAAAACGCAGACAGTTCGGCAATGTGTGCAGGGGTAATCCCACAGCATCCACCAATTAACGATGCACCAGCATCTTGCCATTTTTTAGCAAAAGCCAAGTAAGCAGTCGGGTCAAGGTCTTTACGTACTTCATCCAAGCCATCATTGGCTGTTGCAGATTCGTCTTGTGGCGGGAATGCATTGGCGTAGGCACCAATCGTCAGTTCAGGCGCCAATTTTTTGATTTCCTGAATCGCTTGCAAAATCACTTCAGGCTGACAGCAGTTAAATAATACCGCTTCTGCACCGATGCGACGAATCACGTCTACCGCTTGTTCAAGGTTTTCACCTGAACGTAAATAAGCACGATCTTGTTGCAACACATCTTGCAGAGTGAAAGAGACCCAGTACGCTTTGCCATCTTTTGGCAGCAGGTTGTGTACCATTTCTACTTCTTTCAGGCTCGATTGGGTTTCAGCCAACCAGAAATCGACTTGACCTGCTAAAGTTTCAATAATCGGCAAAGCCAGTTCACGTACATGATCTTCTTGGAATAAATCGGCACGGTATGAGCCAAACAGTGGCGGTAGGCACCCTGCGATTTTGACATCACGACCACTTTCTTGAACGGCTTTTTTGGCTTGATCAACAGCGACTTGTACCAGTTGGCGCACTTCGGCATCGAAACGTTCTTGACCAATATGGAATGGTACAACCGCATAATTGTTGGTGGTAATCACTTCTGCACCTGACTGAATAAAGTCGAGATGCACATCTTTTACAATTTCAGGCGCTTCCCAAAGGGCAAGTGCAGACCACTCAGGTTGACGAAATGGTGCACCACGACGTGCCAATTCACGACCTACACCACCATCTAAAATTTTCATCGGACAATTCTTCTAGCACTATAAAGCGCATTAGTATACTCAAAAGCCGATTTCGCCGTTAATGGACTTTTTGATAACCTTATTCAGTAAAACCATGAAGTCATATAGGGGGTGATGATGTGATTTATAAGGCACCCAACTGTTGCCACGACTCACCCGTATGAAAACTGGCGTAGTGCTGTTGTAACTGATGTAAATCGTGGTTTTGCAGCATCAGGAAAATGATCAGGCATAGACTGAGTAAAGCCGCTGTCCATAAATGTTCTGCAATCGAAATATGCTTGGCACGACGGTAAAAATAATAAGCGGATAAGCTCAGATGAGGTAACAGCAACCCGATAAAAGACAGATGCAAATATAGATACAGCAACAAGCCAATCGGCAAAATCAGCAAACAGCCACTACGCAACAGGCTTTGCTGGCGTTGCAACTGATAAATCACAACCAAGCAGAGGTCGAGCCAGAAGAAGATTGTCGTGCCACCTAAAATCGCAATATAGCACGCCTGTAAAATGGCGATGCCAAAGAGGCTATACAGTAAAACGCCACTGATTTTTGACCAAGACATCAATCGCAACATATTCAACCTGATTTAGAAAAAGAATGATCAGTAGACTGATCGCGGGTTTGCCGATAACTCAGCACGACTGTCAGTAAAGACAAACTTGAACCGAGCAGCATCGCAGGGATAATACTCAGCAGCCGTGCCATCAGACTGGATTGCAATGCACCCAACTGATTGCTCGACGTGACAAAAATGCCATTAATCGCTGCAATCCGACCGAGCATGTCTTTGGGGGGAATCAGTTGCAGCAAGGTCTGTCGAATCACGATGCTATAACTGTCACAAGCACCCATCAGCAGCAAAATCAGTACCGCAAGATAGAGATGTCGACTCAGTGCAAACGCAAAGCCGCAACAGGCAAAACCTGCAACTGCAATCAGCATTTTTTGCCAGAGTTGCTGTTGGGGTGGAAACTTCACCAACACACTCATCATCAGCAGCGAGCCACAGGCAGGAGCAGCGCGTAACAACCCAAAACCATCGGCATCCAGATGCAAAACATCCTGAGCAAAGATGGGGAGCAGGGCAACCACCCCCCCAAAAAAGACCGAGCTGACATCAAGTAGCATTGCCCAAAACAGCACTCGACTCTGCCTTAAAAATGCCGCAGCTTCTTTAAGACTTAGCCAAACAGAACTTTGCGCAAGCTGTGGAAATTCTCGCGCTTTAAGCTGCCAGAGCGCCAGACTGCCCAATGCAAACAAGATCATCACTGCCATAAATGTCACGTCCAAACCGAAATGGGTGAGTAGCAATCCTGCCAAAATCGGGGCAAGCACCGCATTGATTTGCCAGCAGAGTGCTGTCCATGTTGAAGCATTGCTATACAGTTTTTCGGGAACTAGAAATGGACGCAACGAATTAAAACACGGGCTATAAATGCCGCGAATACAGCCAAATAAAAAGATGATGCTGTACACAGAAACGAGAAATAACGTGTCCGAAAGCAGCTGTTGTTGGTGACTGGAAAAACATAACCACAGCAGTCCTGATAGTGGAATTGAACTGCTAAAACTCAGTTGTAAAATTCGTTGTCGGTTAAAACGATCGGCAAGATACCCACCCCAAAGCGAGAGCAGTACAAATGGCAGAAACTCTGCCAATCCGACTAAACCGAGCATCATCGGGTTATGCGTGAGCTGATATAAATAAAAACTCAGCAACACTTCCTGAATCAAAATCGCTAAGGTCAGACAGCACTGATTCACGGTCAGCAATGAAAAATCGCGACAGGTCAGGGCAGCAAAAGGTGAAATTTTGTCAGACATTAGAGATCTTAAAAGGCATAAATAACAAGGTTTTAAAATGACAAAAGGGATGAATGACTTCATCCCTTTTGTTTTCAGTGACTTAAATTACTTTTGTGCTTGTTGAGCAACAGGGGTGTAATGTAAGCCCAGTGTTGAACTGGTGTACTGACGTACTTGGTCAAGCAAAGCAGGGTTTTCGCCCAAGTCTTGTTGATAAGAACGAATAATTTCATGCAACTTGCCGTTCCATTCGCCTTTGGTTTGTGTAGGGAAGGCTTTTTCCAAGACATTCAAAATGATGTATGGCGATGTTGATGCACCCGGTGAAGCACCCATCAATGCTGCAATCGCATGGTCTTCAGAAACAAACACTTCAGTACCAAACTGCAATTTTGCAGGTTTACCCGGTTCTTTCTTAATGATCTGTACACGTTGACCACCTTGGCTCAAGTGCCAGTCTTTCGGGTTGGCATCTGGGTAGTAGCGTTTCAGTTCGCGGAAGCGGTCTTCATCAGTCATCATCACCTGACCAATTAGGTATTTCACCAAGTCCATGTTTTCAATACCAATCGCAGTCATCGGCAAAATGTTGTTTTTGTTGGTATTGGCAATCAAATCTAACTGTGAACCATTTTTCAGGAACTTGTTCGAGTAAGTTGCAAATGGCCCAAATAACACATATTTCTTACCGTCGATATAACGGGTATCGATATGCGGTACAGACATTGGCGGTGCACCAAAGTCGGCACGACCATACAATTTCGCCGTGTGTTGTGCTGCAACTTTTGGATTGTCTGTAATCAGGAATTCACCACCAACAGGGAAGCCCGCATATTGTTTCGCTTGTGGTAAGCCAGTCATTTGCAACATTTTAATCGCTGCACCGCCTGCACCAATAAACACAAAGCGTGTTTTGACATGATCCACTTTGCCTGTTTTTAAATCTTTAAATTCAACAGACCAAGTTTTGTCATCGTTTTGGCTAATGCCTGTCACTTCAGTTGAGGTTTGTAACTTGAAGTTTGGTGACTTTTGCAAATGAGCGACCAATTGGCGAGTGATTGAACCGTAGTTCACATCCGAACCAATTTCCATTCGGGTTGCCGCAACTTTCTGTTTTGGATCACGTCCTTCCATCACCAAAGGTGCCCATTGCTTAATCTGATTTGGGTCTTCAGTAAACTTCATACCTTGGAAGAACGGGCTTTTGATCATGGCTGCATAACGTTTTTCAAGGAATTTAACGTTGTCATCCATCACAAATGCGTGGTGTGGTACAGGATTGATAAAGCTGGTTGGCTCGCCCAAAACGCCTTGTTTGACTTGATATGACCAGAATTGTTTTGCAACTTCAAATTGAGAAGCGACTTTTTCTGCTTTGGAAATGTCCATTTTACCGTCTTTTTCTTCGGTATAGTTCATTTCCATGAAGCCTGAGTGACCCGTACCTGCGTTGTTAAAGCCATTTGAGCTTTCAAGTGCAACATTATCGAGGCGCTCATACATGCGAATTTGCCAGTTTGGCTGTAATTCGTTGAGATAAGTCCCGAGTGTTGCACTCATGATACCGCCGCCAATCAGTACGGCATCAACAACAGGTTCACCTTGGGTGGTATTAATTTTTTTAGACGCAATCGGTCTAAACAAAAAGATTACAGCAAGGATGATTAATACCAAAAGCAGTATTAATAATGCCTTTAAAAACTTACGCATTCAATTTACCTAAAAAATGAAAGGTCTTGCCAAAAGCGTGGCAAAAAAGTGGACATTAAAAATGTTCAAAAATGCTAGAAAATAAAACAGGATATTTAAAAAGCGAGGATAGAGATTGAACAAAATAAGACTTTAGTATAACAATTGTGTAGATCTATTAATAGACAGGAACTTTAATATAACCTACTGAATTAATCGGAATTTTTAAAAAATTATTGATATTCAATTGCTTATATTTTAATTAATTTTAAGAAATTGGGCTATTTTTTAATAAATCATTAATATTAGTCATAACATAATGAAAGTTATAAATAAATTTTAATTATGATGATTATTTAGTAAAAATTATAAATCTTTCAATAAGATGATTTTTTCTTCCGATTGCATCATTCTCCAAATTAGCTTGTTGAAAGAGAGGATCAGTGGACAAGCAGCTGCCATGCAATTCCCCACATCACGCCACCAATTACTGTATCTAAAATTTTCCAAGAAACAGGGCGGTTAAAAATCGGCTGAAGCAATCGTGCGCCATACCCTAAACTAAAGAAAAATAGCCATGAGGACAAAATTGCACCACAGGCAAACCATTCTAATTGATGCGTAAATTGGCTAGAAATTGAACCGAGTAATAATACCGTATCGAGATAGACATGTGGATTGAGCCATGTAAATGCCAAACACATCATCATGATTTTAGTCAAACTTTCAGGTTCGGTTTGGCTTGGGGTTAATGCTGCATTGCTATAGAGCGCTTGATAAAAACTGCGTAGCCCATAGCAAAATAAGAATAATGCGCCTGCATATTGGGCAAACATGAGAAGTTGTGGAAATTGTCCAATGGCTTTGGAAAAGCCTGTGACGCCTAAAAAAATTAAAATAGAATCTGACAGCGCACAACTTAGCACAATCCACAAAACATATTGCTGTTTTAAGCCCTGTTTGAGAACAAAAGCATTTTGTGCACCAATCGCAACAATTAAGGACAGGCTAGTCGCCATGCCGTACCAGAAAGCAGACATCGTTTACTCAGCATATTGATTTTTGAGCATTATGATTTTTTAGTTAAATCAATGCAGTAAAACTAAAAAAATTTCAGTGTCCTTAAAAAATTTTTATTTAGGGCTAGGGGAAAGTGCGTTTTCGCATAAAATATCAATACTTTATTAAAGGATAAAATAATGAAAAATATAATATTGGCAATTTTATGTTTAATGCCATCATTCCTATGGGCAAATCAAAATTTTGAAACCTTATCTCATCATGTGGTTATTTCAGAAATAAACCGATCGGGTGTTTATTGGATTGTCCAACCGCAGATTTCTCAAAATGACCTTAAGCATATTCCAGTACGGAGTTGGCAATATATTGTCATTGTCATAGCAGATTTTGACCAAGAGGGTAATATTAGTCAGGTACAAATAATGAGATCTTCAGGGAATCAAGAATTAGACCACATTGTTTTAGCAAGTTTTAAAGATGCTAAAGTTCATAATCCATATGCAAGACCTATACGAATTGCACAGCCTTTTTCTATTTCTACTGCAAAAGAAGATCAAGAACCAAAATGGCAAAAGTGGTTAAAAAAACACATGATCTAAGCATAAAAAAACAGCCTGTTAATAAAAACAGGCTGTTTTTGAGTAGAGGGAATTTTCCTTTAATCCACCGATCACAGAATTATTCGACCGTCACCGATTTTGCTAAGTTACGTGGCTGATCCACATCGGTACCGCGTAGTACCGCAACATGGTAAGACAATAACTGTACAGGCACGCTGTAAACGATTGGCGCAAGCCATTCATTCACGCTTGGAATTTTCACCACGTGTTGACGGTCTTTTTCATTGATGCCACTTTGCTCATCGGCAAAGACAAACAATTCACCACCACGCGCTTGCACTTCTTCCATGTTCGATTTGAGTTTATCGAGCATCTCATCTTGTGGCGCAAGAATGACCACAGGCATGTCATTGTCAACCAGTGCCAATGGACCATGCTTGAGTTCACCCGCCGCATAGCCTTCTGCGTGAATGTAAGAAATTTCTTTGAGTTTCAACGCACCTTCTAATGCAATCGGGAAGTGCGTACCACGCCCCAAGAACAGACAGTGTTGCTTTTCAACAAACAGTTCCGACAAACGCAAAATTTCGGCATTGTGCTGTAAAGTATCGAGCACTACTTTTGGACAGTGCCATAACTCACGGGTAATTTCAGCAATTTTCTCAGCAGATAGACGCTGTTTGACTTGACCGATTTTGAGTAATAACAACATTAAAGCAGCCAACTGTGTGGTAAATGCTTTGGTTGAAGCGACGCCAATTTCAGGGCCTGCGAGTGTCAGCAGGTGATGATCTGTTTCGCGAACCATCGATGAGGTTGCGACGTTACAGATGGTCATGGTTGAAATATTCAAGCCTTTCGCTGCGGCACGTTTTTGCGTATCGCGTAGCGCTGCCAAAGTATCTGCGGTTTCACCTGATTGTGAAATACATACGTACAAGGTACGGTTGATGATCACAGGCGAACGGTAGCGGAATTCACTGGCAATTTCGACTTGGCAAGGCACATCAATCAATTGCTCTGCCCAGTATTTGGCAATCATGCCTGCATGGTAACTGGTACCACAGGCAATAATTTGAATTTGCTCGATATTGTTAAAATCAACTTCCGCATTGGCAAGGAAATCTTCACGCAAAGCATTGCCATTCAATGCTTGAGAAATCGTTTGTTGCAGCGCTTCAGGCTGTTCATAGATTTCTTTAAGCATGTAGTGCTTGTATTCACCTTTCGATGAATTGCTGACGGTTGCATCAAGCTCTTTCACAGGGCGTTGAATCGCTTGTGTACCGTGCGCATAAATTTCAATGCTAGTACGGGTTAAACGTGCAATATCACCTTCTTCAAGGTAAATAAAGCGGTTGGTGATCGGCAACAATGCCAACTGATCCGAACCGATAAAGTTCTCACCAATCCCCACACCAATGACTAGTGGAGAACCTTCACGAACCGTAATCAGTTCATTTGGATAGTCAGCATGCACAATACCCAGTGCATAAGCACCTTTGAGTTTTGATACGATGCTTTGTACTGCAACCAAAAGTGAATCTTCAGTTTTGAGTGCTTCAGCCACCAAATGGGCAACCACTTCGGTGTCTGTTTGAGAATTGAAGACATAACCAAGCGTTTGTAAGTCTTCTTTTAGCTCAGCGTAGTTCTCAATAATGCCGTTATGCACGACGGCAACTTTGCCTGAAATATGCGGATGCGCATTGATTTCGGTTGGTTTCCCATGCGTTGCCCAACGGGTATGCGCAATGCCTAGGTTTCCAGAGACCTGATGTGATTTAACCGCTTCTTCAAGGTTAACCACTTTACCCACGCGACGCTCACGTAGCACTTGACCTTGACTAATTAAAGCCAAACCAGCCGAGTCATAGCCACGGTATTCAAGGCGCTTGAGACCTTCAATTAAAATTTCACTGATATTTCGTTCGGCAACGCCACCAACAATACCACACATAGGATTTACCTCTTATTTCTTAGTCTTTTGGGGACGTTGATAATCTGCTTTTTCAATTTGTGGAGCGCGTTCAAAAGCCAGTGCATTGTCCACCACATCTCGGGTAATGACCGAGCCTGCACCAATTGTTGCCCCATTGCCAATTTTGACTGGCGCAACCAGTGAACTATTTGAACCAATAAATGCGGCATCACCAATAATGGTTTTGTGTTTATTTGCACCATCATAGTTACAGGTAATCGTGCCCGCACCGATATTTGAACCCGCACCAACTTCAGCATCACCTAAATAGGTAAAGTGGTTGGCTTTTGAGCCTAAGCCGATGCTTGAGTTTTTCACTTCAACAAAGTTGCCGATATGCACGTCATTGGCCAGTTTTGCACCTGGACGTAAACGGGCAAATGGGCCGATTTGAGTGTCTTCACCGACGACCGCACCATCGAAAATGCTATAAGGCTGAACTTTAGTGCCTGCGGCAATTTTGGTATTTTTTAATACGCAGCCTGCACCAATTTCCACACCATCACCGAGTTCGCAATCGCCTTCAATAATGACATTGATGTCAATACGTACGTCTTGACCGACTTTGAGCTGACCACGCAAATCGAAGCGTTTTGGATCGGTTAAAGTCACGCCTTGACGCATCAACTCGAGTGCTTGTTGCGCTTGGAATTCACGTTCTAAAGCTGCAAGTTGAATACGGTCATTCACGCCTTCAACTTCAAAAGCTTGTTCAGGTTGAATCGATGCAATTTCTAAACCTTCAGCCACCGCCATTTCAACGATATCCGTCAGGTAATATTCGCCCTGAGCATTGTTATTGGATAATTTTGGCAGCCATTCATGTAATTTGGCATTGCTGACACAGTAAATGCCTGTGTTAATTTCTTGAATCTGGCGCTGTGCATCAGAGGCATCTTTATGCTCGACAATGGCTTGGATTTGACCATTTTCACGCACAATACGACCGTAACCTGTTGGATTGTCTACCGTGAGGGTAATCATGCCAATCCCCGTTTGGCTTGAGGCATCGAGCAGTTGCTCTAGGGTTTGCTGGCGTACAAGCGGCACATCACCGTATAGAATCAGGGAAATCCCGTCTTGCGGCAAAACAGGTAAAGTGACTTGTACGGCATGACCTGTACCGAGTTGTTCAGCTTGTTCCACCCATTGAATCTGTTCATGGCTGAATGCATCTTTGACCAAATCACCGCCATGCCCATAAATGGTAATAATATTTTGAGCTTGGAGTTGTTTTGCAGTTTGAATCACATGACCGAGTAAAGGTTGCCCTGCTAATGGTTGTAACACTTTTGGCAATTTAGAGCGCATGCGCGTGCCTTTACCAGCAGCAAGAATAATCACGGTAGTTGACATAATAACCTACTTAAATGGCGTTAAGCCCCTGAAAGTACTAAATATACGGTAATACATAATGCAGCCCAAATCCCTGCAATAATGTCATCCAGCATAATACCGAAGCCACCTGCAACCTTTTGGTCAGCAACACGAATCGGCCACGGTTTCCACACATCAAACAGGCGGAATAACGCAAAGCCAATCAATGCCCATTGTATATGCATTACATTAAAAAAGATTAAAGGCAATAAAGTAATTGATTGTCCTGCAAACTCGTCCCAAACAATTCGTCCATCGTCATGTACGCCAATCACTTTGGCGGTATGCCCGCAAATCCAGATCCCGACAAGGGACATCACAATGATTGCGAATACCGAGCCATAAAAGCCCAAAGCAATCCAGATTGGAATGAACAATAGTGCAAAAGCTGAGCCAAATGTACCGGGTGCTTTGGGTGCTAGACCTGAGCCTAAGCCGACGCCACAAAACACGACGCAACGATCAAACCAAGACATGCCTTGGAATTTAATAGGTGGTTTATGCAAAGTGTTGATATCCGCTTAATGGTAAGGATTGAGGTTGCCCTTGGTATTCCAGTCTTAAACCGAACTCAGCCTGAATCGACCCGATGATGGTGAATGGTGTGGTTGGGTTCAACTGACATAAACGCTGATAATTGTCTTTAGACAGAGTAAAGCACAACTCATAGTCATCGCCGCCTGCAAGGGCATATTGCCAGCGTTGTTCAGGTGCTAAGACCTGTAGAGCAGGGTCAAGCGGGAGCTGATCAAGATACAAGGTCGCCCCGACACCTGACGCTTTTAAAATATGCCCCAAATCTTGTGCGAGACCATCAGAGATGTCAATCATGCTTGATGCCAGTCCTCGTAAACTTTGTCCAAGTTCACAGCGAGGTGTTGGATAGTCTAGCCGCTGCTGTAGAGGATGCCCCAAGTGTTGTAAGGCAAATGCAGCATCACCAATTTGTCCACTGACCACGACATAGTCACCGACCTGTGCGCCAGAACGGGTAATGCCCTGAGCCGTTGGAATCCAGCCTAATGCAGTCACACTAATGGTTAAATGCGGGCTTTGTGTGGTATCCCCACCAATCAATTGCACGTTGTAAGGGGCACAGCAGTCAAATAGACCCTGACTAAAACCTTCGAGCCAAGTGTCATCGACTTGTGGCAAGCTGAGTGCCAAGAGAATACTGTGAGGCGTTGCACCCATTGCGGCTAAATCGGAAAGGTTGACGGCAACACTTTTCCAGCCAATGGCATGTGCAGAAGTAGAAAGTGGGAAGTGGCGACCTGCAACCAGCGTATCGGTGCAGATCACCAGCTGTTCCCCCACGGGTGGGGAAACGATAGCCGAATCATCTCCAATACCTAAGTCGACCTGTGCAGATGCAGCAGTTTTGAAATAGCGATCAATCAGCGAAAATTCGGCCATAGCGTTCGACAACACATTAGTCTTGCTGTTTTTCAGCTTCGCGTAGCACTTGTGCTAAACGATCCAATACACCATTGATGTATTTGTGGCTGTCTGCACCACCGAAGTGTTTAGCAAGCTCAATCGCTTCATCCAAAACAACACGGTATGGAATTTCTAAATGCTGACGTAATTCGTAAGCACCGAGACGTAAAGTTGCAAGCTCAACACCGTCAAGCGCATCAATTTCACGATCCAGTACAGGAATCAGCAAGGCATCTAATGCTTCGTGCTCTGCCACGATTTGAGTCAGCAATTCGTGGTAGTAGTTTAAGTCGACTTTGTGCATGGCATTTTCAGCACGGGTGCGTGCTTCAATTTCATGAACAGGGTTATGGCTCATTTGCCATTCATAGACGCCTTGTACAGCAAAACGACGTGCTTTGCGTTTTGCCGCATAAATTGCTTGTTGTGTTTGTGACATGAATTAAATTGCCTTTAACAAATTCACCATTTCAATAGCAGTCAAAGCAGCTTCACTGCCTTTGTTGCCCGCTTTGGTGCCTGAGCGTTCAATTGCTTGTTCAATGCTGTCAGTAGTGAGTACGCCATTAATGACAGGCAGACTAGACTCTAAACCAACAACACCTAAACCTTTGGCACATTCACCCGCAACAAAGTCAAAGTGAGGAGTGCTACCACGAATCACTGCACCCAATGCAATAATTGCATCGAATTGTGCAGAGTTCGCCAATTTTTTCGCAACAACAGGCAGCTCCCATGCACCAGGTGCATGAATGACCGTGATATTTTCTTCTGCAACGCCATGACGTTTTAATGTGTCAATTGCGCCTTCAAGCAAATGTTCAACCACAAAGCTATTGAAACGAGCAACCAAAATCGCGTAACGGCCTTCGCTCGCGAGATGTAATAAACCTTCTATACGGCGAATCGCCATAGCAACCTCGATTATTTTCCAAAAGATTGATCGGCAGAAATATATTCCACCACTTCTAAGTTAAAACCAGAAAGGGCATTGAAGCGTAAAGGCGAACTGAGGAGGTTCATTTTTTCCACTCCCAAGTCGCGTAAAATTTGCGCGCCGACCCCAATGGTCTGATACTGATGTGACAATGCCGCATTGGATTTGACTGGCGTTGGCGCAGTTAATGCATCGAAAGCAGGGCCTAGGTCAGGCAAGCTTTTTTGACCAATCCAAACCAGAACGCCACGTTCACTGTTGGCAATCGTTTGTAGTGCATGGTCAATTGTCCATGCAGACTCGCCCGATTGTTTTTTCAATTTTAATAAATCACGCGTTGGGTTAAAACCATGAACACGAACGGCGGTGGTGCCTTCTTTTGGCTCACCTTTCACCAAAGCCAAATGAATGTCTGGGCTGCCTTGCTCTTGATAACGATACAATTGCAATGGACCATATTCAGTATCAATGGTTTGCTGACTTAAACGTTCAACCGTTTGTTCATTGGTCATACGGTAATGAATCAAGTCGGCAATTGTACCAATTTTTAAGCCATGTTTTTCAGCAAATATTTCTAAATCTGGACGACGAGCCATTGTGCCGTCTTCATTGATGATCTCGCAGATCACCGATGCAGGCTCTAAACCTGCTAAACGTGACAAATCTGAACCTGCTTCAGTATGTCCCGCGCGGTGTAAAACACCCCCTGGCTGAGCCATGAGCGGGAAAATATGCCCAGGTTGTACAATGTCACTTGGTTTAGCTGCGGCTGCTACCGCTGTGCGGATGGTATGTGCACGTTCTGCTGCTGAAATACCTGTCGTAATCCCATCAGCCGCTTCAATCGACAAAGTAAAGTTGGTGCCATGTTGTGCGCCGTTTTGATCGACCATAAGCGGTAAATTCAATTGCTTACAACGTTCTTTACTCAAGGTCAGGCAAACAAGACCTCGGGCATGGGTAATCATGAAATTGATATCTTCAGCACGCACATGCGTTGCTGCCATGACTAAATCGCCTTCATTTTCACGATCTTCGTCATCCATAAGGATGACCATTTTACCAGCACGAATATCTTCGATAAGCTCTTCAACTGTATTGAGCGCCATCCTGTCCTACCTTAACCCTAGATCGACAATCTGATCGATTGTTGCAATTGTTTATATTAGCAATTTTTAGGCAGTATTGCCTATGTTTCCAAGCGGAACCACAGCAGCTTTTCTGATGTGTATTTCTATAATGGTGCTAAAGCTGATGATGTCAAGGTAAAATCACCATAAAAAAACCCCGCAACATTGGCGAGGTTTAAAAATGTGCCCAATTTAAGTGGTGCTAGAACGTGATTTCTTACTTTTTAAAATCTCGGTTCTTAAGCTTTGTGCCAACTCGGCACATTCACTATTCATACCACTGATCATGAATGCGTGACGGGTCAGTACATTGCTTGGATTTGGTAATGCCACCAATTGGAAATGATCGCTCACCAGTTTTAAATATTGTTCTTGAAGATACAGCGCACTTTCTCTTGCAGTTAAATGATGGGTTAAGCGGGCTGCGGCTTGCGTGGCATCAAGCTGCATATCTTCAACGGCATTGGCAATGGCACAGCGGGTTTGTAGTACAAAACGTTTTTCTTCGCGATAACGTTTATACAGGACTTCAGAGAGCAACTGAAATACCATACCAATCATCAGTAAACATTCGACAGCTTTTGGGCGTTCCGCATCAATACTAATGTTTGCACCATCTGCTTGAAAACTTTGCTGTACATTGATATCTGCGGGTGACAGATCATAGTGTTGCACACATAAGTCAATGCTTTTCTTTAAGAATAACTGACACAAGTTAAAATAAGGCACAGAAACGGTTTGACTCACTGTACTCAATAATTGTTTAGGGTCATAAAATTGAATGTTGAGTGCTAACGCATGTGGATGTGCAGGACGATCAGATTTTTCACTCGCCAGTAATTTAGTTGGGATGGCTTGTTTTTTCGATTGTTTTTGTGCCTGAGCAATCACCACGGCACTGTTGTGTTTTTCCTGTTCCAACGCTTGAGTGAGCGCCTGAATTTCATGTTTTAAACGTGATTCATTATTGACTCGTGCCAAGTATTCGCTACGGCTTGGACGGGCAATCGCACGATAAGCAATCCATAAAGCGAAATGTAAAATCAGAGAAATAAAAATGGCGAGCCATTCGCTACGCAAAATTTCACCAATGCTTGGTTTGATGAGGGTGACTTCAACACGTCCGACTTTCTTTTCATTTTGTAAAGCATCGCGACTAAAGACTTCACCTTCACGGGTTCGGTATAAGCCATCTGTGGCGAGGACTTGGTTTGAAGCATCGAGAATACGAATTGAGGCAATACTTGGATTGGTTTTATAACGATCAACCAGAAGTGCTAAAGAAACGCGGTTTGCAGGGTCAAGCTCATGCAAGCTGTCTGTAACAAGTTGTGTTGTTAACAACTCACCTTGATTTGCACGATTTTCTTTGAGTTGATGTGTGGTTGCGATGACTAGCAAAAAGGTTTGCAATGCAAAACTTACAATTAGCAGGCTAGCAAATAGCCCTTGTCTAGGTGCATTCAAGGTAAACTTCCAAGGCAATTCAATTCATTTTCGATTATGATTCTAGGCATAGTTGTAGCTCAGACTGAGTCATCCATGCGAGAAATCATTCTTATTTCATTTTTAGGACCCGACCAACCCAATCAGTTCACTCGATTGATGCAGGTTTTGTCCTCTCATTCATTACAAATTTTAGATGTTGGTCAGGCTGTGATTCATAATCAGTTGACTCTTGGCATCGTGGTTGCATCTGAAGATCAGACGGCAACAGCATTGGCAATGAAAGAGATTTTAATTTTAGCACATGATATTGGCTTAACTGTGCGATTTAAACCAATCTCCAACGCAGAATATGATCAATGGGTTAGTGAAGGTGGACGTACCCGTTATATTGTGACGGCATTTGCACCAGAACTGACGGCTGCCGATCTGCAAGCAGTGACAAAAATCGTGTCAGGTCAGGGGTTTAATATTGAAACTGTGACTCGTTTATCAGAACGTTTGTCACTTGATTCACCTGAAGAACAGCACCGTCGTGCTTGTGTACAATTTGGTTTGAAAGGGCAAATGCTCGATGCTCAGGCCATGCGTGCGGCATGTTTACGTTTGTCCAATGAGCTGAATGTCGATGTAGCCGTTCAAGAAGACAATGTTTATCGTCGTAATCGCCGTTTGGTCTGCTTTGATATGGACTCTACTCTGATTGAGCAAGAGGTGATTGATGAGTTAGCGCTTGAGGCAGGTGTGGGCGCACAGGTGGCTGAGATTACTGAACGTGCCATGCAAGGCGAACTCGATTTTCAGCAGAGTTTCCGTGCACGTGTTGCCTTACTAAAAGGTTTAGATGCATCTGTATTACCTAAAATTGCAGAGCGCCTGACTATTACGGAAGGTGCAGAGCGCCTGATCTCGACTCTAAAAGCTTTAGGCTATAAAACAGCGATTTTGTCAGGTGGTTTTCAATATTTTGCTGAATATCTGCAAGAGAAATTGGGCATTGATGAAGTTCACGCCAATATTTTGGATGTCCAAGCGGGGATTGTGACAGGCGAAGTAAAAGGTGCGATTGTCGATGGCGCACGCAAAGCAGAATTGCTTCGTGGTTTAGCCAATGATATGGGAATTTCATTGGAGCAGGCGATTGCTGTTGGCGATGGCGCTAATGATTTGCCAATGCTGTCAATCGCAGGTTTAGGTGTGGCTTTCCGTGCTAAACCACTGGTTCGTCAAAATGCCAATCAAGCGATTTCGAGTGTCGGTTTAGATGGTGTTTTATACTTACTCGGTGTGCATGATAAAGATATGCATCGTGCTTAAAAATTGTCATCGTTCCAAAAAAGCACAACTTTAGAGTTGTGCTTTTTTAATATAAATTAAATATTTATTTCTTAATTTTTACATTTTTATGTTTGGTCAGACTTTTTTGTAAAAAGTGATAGAGTTCACATAAAATAAATTTGGCTATGTAATGACAACCAAAGCCATATATTTCTTATATTTGTGAAGTTTTGTGAATAACAGCATCGGTCATCATCTCAAGATTCACGACAGGGTATGTCGCTTTAATCAAAATCAGCTCTTTTTTTTCTTTTAAAACTTTGCATAATGCAAAGATGGACATGTAAATAAAGCAGTATGGAAACAGAGACCTAGATTAGACTGCATGTTCAAAAATAGATCAGTAGTTTATTCACAGTTATGTGATCGACGGAGGTTTTTATGTTAACAGCAAATTTTGCCAGCATTATTGGGTTGAGTCTGATTGGCATTGCACTTGTGGCTGTTTTCTTCTCGCCTTTTCGTCATTGGTTGGGGTTTATGTGTGCAGGAATGGTATTCTGGGGGATTGTTGAAAGCATCCGTTTAAGTCTGCAATATGCATTTCACTTGCCAATGACGTATGGTTATTTAACCGCTTTAAGTTTAGTCATGATTGGAATCACCTTATTACTCTTAAGAGCAGATCGTATTGCACAAAAGGCATTGGCAAACCGTCGGTTAATTGAACACACACCTGTGTATGAAGAAGAATTATAAAATCAGTTACTCAACTCGGGCGTATTGAAAAATACGCTCTTTTTTTACTTAAAAATTGTTATACAAAGCCTTGTTCTTGATTTGCAAAGTTATGATACGATGCGTTAAAGATGAATAAAATGACAAATAGGCTCGCTCAATGCACATGAATCTTTCTGCTATTCCTGTTGTAAAGTTACCTTTGCTGAATGTCAGCACTGATCCGCTTGATTTATTGGTGGTTAGCATTGTTTTACGTATGAAACAGCTTGCAAAAACTTCACCAAAATTTATTGAATTATCACATGATCGCCAAATCCGTATTCAGATTGCGACAGATGCGGGTTTTGCCCGTCAGATTTTGGTGAACAATGGTAAAGTTGAAACTGTTGCGGGTGCGCCTCAGCCTGCTGACTTTACCCTACAATTTGCTGATAGTGATCAAGGCGTAAAGACCTTAATTAAAGGCGAACCTTCGGCATTTATGACAGGCATGCAAAACGGCAGCATTAAAATGGAAGGGGATTTTAGTTTACTGGTCTGGTTTAATAAGGTTGCACGCCTGTTGCCACCACAATTGCCTAAGCCTGTACAAGCCAAAGTTAAGCAGGTTCGTCAGTTTGTTCGCCAAAAGACAGGCAAATAATTGATAATCATACTAAAAAGCGCTCAGATTTGAGCGCTTTTTTATGTTTAAAGCACTTCAAGGTTAAATGTCACAGGGCCGTCATTGACCAAGTGGACTTGCATGTCAGCAGCAAAAATGCCTGTTTCAACTTGCGGGTATTGGGTCTTGGTATATTCAACCAGTTGCTCATACAATGCTTTGGCTGCGCTAGGTGGCATGGCTGGGCCGAAGTCTGGGCGTAAGCCTTTTTGAGTTTGTGCCATCAGGGTGAACTGTGAAACCAGTAAAATGCCGCCTTGAGCTTGCGCTACATTCCAGCCCATTTTGCCATTTTCATCATCAAAAATACGATACTTTAAAATTTTATCAATCAGCTTTTTGCCAATATCCAAGTTATCTTGTTGAGCAAGACCTAGAAATACCAAAATACCTTGTTGAATTTCACCTGTAATTTGTTCATCGACAATGACTTTAGCCGATTTGACCCGCTGCAATAACGCACGCATGCTTGGAATGACTCGTAAAAAGTACAGACTATAAACATTTCTTTCAGGCTTTGAAATGTTTTTACAGAAATGGTTGTGGCGATAAATTCGGCAAAAATGCAGCGAATTTGCGAGTTTTTTATCATAGTTTGCTAAAACGCACGCTGAGTTGCTGATAAAAATGTGGTTTAATGCTTTGAGCTAAAAACGATCTAACCGATATGGAACCAATAATACGATCCTTGCTTGATACGGATTTATATAAATTTACCATGCTACAAGTGGTATTACATAAGTTCCCGCAAACCCATAGTGTTTATCAATTCCGTTGCCGTAATCTTGAAGATACGGTGTATCCACTGACAGATATTTTGGACGATTTGAATGAGCAGCTTGATTATTTGTGTGAGCTGCGTTTTCAGGATGATGAACTTCAATATTTGCGCAATTTGCGTTTTATCAAAAGTGACTTTGTCGACTATTTAGAATTATTCCAACTTAAACGCCGTTTTATTCGTGCAGGGATAGATGATCAGGGACGCCTCGACATCCATATTGAAGGGCCAATGGTACAAGCTCTGATGTTTGAAATCTTTGTTTTGGCGATCGTCAATGAACTATATTTCAAACGCGTTCATTCCGAAGAGGTACTGGCTGAAGGTGAGCGCCGTTTACAAGCCAAATTGCAGCTCTTAAAACAATACGAACAGCAAATCGATGACAGTCCATTTTTAGTCTCTGATTTTGGTACACGTCGTCGTTATAGCTTGACATGGCATAAGCATATTGTTGAAGAGTTTTATCAGGCTGCGCCGAATGTGTTTCGTGGTACCAGTAATGTGATGTTGGCGAAAGAACTGGGCATCACCCCAATCGGTACGATGGCTCATGAGTTTTTGCAAGCGTTTCAAGCATTGGATGTGCGTTTGCGTAATTTCCAAAAAGCAGCACTTGAAGCATGGGTTCAAGAATACCGTGGTGATTTAGGCATTGCTTTGACCGATGTGGTCGGAATGGATGCCTTCTTGCGTGATTTCGATTTGTACTTTGCCAAATTGTTTGATGGTTTGCGTCATGACAGTGGCGACCCGTATGAATGGGGTGATAAAGCTTATGCCCACTACCAAAAGCTAAAAATTGACAGTAAAACCAAGATGCTAACCTTTAGTGATGGGTTGGATTTGCAACGTGCATGGGATTTGCACCAGTATTTTAAAGACCGTTTCAAAGTCAGTTTTGGGATAGGAACCAATCTGACCAATGATATGGGCATTAAACCACTGAATATCGTGCTGAAACTGGTGGAATGCAACGGGCAATCGGTTGCCAAAATTTCAGATAGTCCGGGTAAAACCATGACTGATAATGATACTTTTCTTGCTTATTTACGTCAGGTTTTTCAGGTTGAAGATGTGTCGAGCTAAACAGCCAGATTCAACTGTCGATTTGAGCATTGTGTCTTGTGAATCTTAGGCACAATGCTTGCATAAAAAATCATAAATCGGCAGGAAAAGCCTATGTTATGATCAAGTCTGATCGAGTTTCAGTACGCCTTGAGCCAAATAAAAATGACCGCCACTTCTGAATTAAAATTGCCTTTATTGATTGAAGCCGAAGACCTAGTCCCACATTTAGGCAATCCGCACATCAGAATTGTGGATTTAAGCCGTGGATCTGTCTATGAACAGCTACATATTCCACATGCGATTCACCTTAAACCTCAGCAACTGGTTCAGCAGCATGAATTGGCTTCAGGCATGTTGCCAGATGTTGAGCGCCTAGAGCAATTGATTGAATATTTACAACTTTCACCTGAACATCATGTGGTTGCCTATGATGATGAAGGGGGAGCTTGGGCAGGACGTTTCTTGTGGAATCTACACTGTTTGGGTTTTGAGCAGACGAGCTTACTCAATGGTGGAATTCATGCTTGGTTAGCTGCAAGTTTACCAACGACGGCTGAGGTCGATGTATTGCCTGTGGTTGAGCAACGCTTAAAAGTTGATTTGACACAGGCAGCTAAAGTCCGAATTGAATATGATCAACTCATTGAATTAGTTCACAATCAGCAGATTCAGCTTTGGGATTGTCGTACTGTGGATGAATATACAGGGCTACGTTTAGCCGCACGTCGAGGGGGGCATATTCCACATGCATTGCATTATGAATGGAGTACTGCACTTAATCGTCAAAATCATTTAAAATTACGTACTTTAGAACACATACAGCAACGTTTGCAGCAATTGGGCTTTGATTTTAGTCAGCCAGTGGTGGTGTACTGCCAATCACACCACCGTTCAGGATTGGCTTATATTTTAGGTCGCCTGTTGAATTGGAATATTCGCGCATACGATGGTGCATGGAGTGAGTGGGGAAATCGCCCCGATAGTCCAATAGTTACGGGAGAGAAACCGCTTTGAGCCTCACATCACAACTGAAGAAACGTCTTTTTTTACAGGCACAACGAGTTGTTCCACAGCATCAACTTAGCCGTGTGGTCGGAAAAGTTGCTGCAAGTGAAAACCCTATCATAAAAAATATTGTTATTCAGGCATTTAAATCCAAATACGATATTGATTTGTCGATTGCAGAGCAAACCAATCCATTACAGTACAAATCATTTAATGAATTTTTTACACGCGCTCTAAAACAGGGAACACGTCAGGTCGATACTCACCTGAACAGTATCGTTTGCCCTGCCGATGGTGCTATTTCGCAGATTGGTCAGATTACCGATGGCGAAGTGTTCCAAGCCAAAGGACAAAGCTTTTCGGTCGAGCAGTTGGTGGGTGACCCACAACTGGCTGCACCGTTTAAACAAGGTCAATTTGCAACAGTTTACTTGTCACCGCGTGATTATCACCGCGTGCATATGCCTTTTGCAGGGACTTTAACAGAAACCTTGTATGTACCTGGTGAATTGTTCTCAGTGAATCAGGTGACTGCTGAAAATGTACCGAATCTATTTGCGCGCAATGAACGTATGGTGTGTTTGTTCGATACCGAAATTGGACGGATGGCCGTGGTGCTTGTCGGTGCGATGATTGTGGCGGGTATTGAAACCGTTGCAACAGGTAAGGTGAAACCCAATGGTCGTTTAGACTTGCAGCAGCATCAGCTTGAACTACAAAAAGGTGCTGAGTTGGGGCGCTTCTATTTAGGCTCAACGGCGATTATTTTATTTGAACCAAATACCATGGCATGGGATGCTCAATTCAAGGCTGAATCAACTGTGATTATGGGCGAACGCTTAGGGCAGGCGCTGTAATTTGCTGTTATTAGCGGTATCAAAACGCAACCTAGAGGGTTGCGTTTTTTGTGGATTATCGTTGTTGGGCAAAAGCTGCAACACATTCAGGGTAGGAACGACGAGCCTGAGTTTGTTGAGTTTTAGATAAAGCAAAATAAGCTTCGATCCATTGATTCGCTAAAGTGCTCCTAAATTCTGGCTGCTGAAAAGCATAGTCAGGGATACTGCCTTGCTGAATTTGGCGCATTTTGGCTCGAAGTTGTTGCAGATCATGCGGTGCTTGGGGCTGCCGAATCACAAAACATAAAATTGCTTGATAGCGTGCAATTTCATCGGCATCGGGTTGTTGTGCTTGAATCAGTAAAAATACAAGCAGGGCAGCACATAGACCGCCAATCACAATATAAAACTTTTTCATGCCTGCTAGTGTAGGGCTTTATGCCTCAGCTTGACAGAGGCGCTCTTTGGGAAAGACCGCTTTAAAGCATGAGCCTTGATTAGGTTTAGAGTCTACTTCTAGATGTGCGCCATGCTGCATCAGAACATGTTTGACAATCGCAAGACCTAAACCTGTACCACCTGTCTGGCGGCTACGTGCACTATCCACACGGTAAAAACGTTCGGTCAACCGTGGTAAATGTTTTGGATCAATCCCGATGCCATTGTCTTCTACGGTAAAATAACCATGTTCCTGATCGTCATGCCAACCAATGGTGATCACACCCCCTTTTGGGGTGTATTTAATTGCATTGGTAATCAAATTACCAAAAGCACTCGCCAGTTCAACATCTGAACCGATCAGATCACAATGACTGTCAATGTCGAGATTGAGGATATGGCTATATTCAGAGTTATAAGCTTGGGCATCATCAAAAAGTTGGTTCATCAGACTAGGCATGTCCACGATTTGATTTTTGGCGAGCTGTTTATCATTTTCTAAACGGGATAACAGCAACAAGTCATTGACCAAGGCATTCATGCGTTTGGTTTGAGCCTGCATCTGTTCAAAAGGGCGTCTCCAGCGTGGATTGAAGTCTTCCTGATCGGTAAATGTTTCTAAATAACCACTTAACACGGTGAGTGGTGTTCGTAGTTCATGGGAAATATTATCGACAAAATCTTTACGCATTTGTTCAAGGTTATGTACACGCGTCACATCATAAGCCACAACCAAGCGACTTTCTAAACCAAAACGGGTCAGTTTAATCTGTACATAACGATCTTCATGCAAAGAAGATTTCAGCTTAATTCCATCGGGTTGCTGTTCCATATTATTGAAATATTCAACAAAAGCGGGCTGGCGTAAAATACCCAAAATATTACGCCCCCGATCCAGCTCCTGAATGCCGAGTAAGCGCTCGGCTGCAGGGTTCCACCATTCAATTTGATGCAGCTCATCAGTGAGTACCACGGCTTCAGCCAGTGCAACCAAGGAGGACTGGGCACGATCAATCAAACCCACCATCTCCGCCTGAACGACACGTTCTTGGCGTTGGGAACGATAGATATTGAACAGTAATGCCCCCCAAATTCCATTGAGATTGGGAGGAACTTCATAGGGGCGGTTGGCAATCCAGTCATTGACCAAATACAAGGCGCGTAATTGCATGACAACAAACAGGATAAATGCAGCTGCAATACATCCCCAAAAATGACCGATCCCAAAGCCAACTAGACTCGCAATAATCAGGAAAAACAGTAAAATCCGTAAGTCTTGCTTAGCATAGTCCCATAAACTGCTATAACGATAATTTTTATGTTCGTGGCTAATTTCTGGGGTGGGGTACGGTTCATACATAAAGGTGGTCTAACTAACTTAAAGCATCGGCACGAGTTGAGAAACGGTAACCTGTACCACGTACAGTTTGTACGAAGCGATCAACACCAAAAGGTTCGAGTACTTTGCGCAGGCGACGAATATGGACATCAATGGTTCGGTCTTCAATATAAACGTTACCGCCCCAGACTTGATCTAGGAGTTGAGCACGCGTATAAGCACGTTCTGGATGCGTCATAAAAAATGCCAGTAAGCGATATTCTGTCGGTCCCATATCCAAGATATTATCAGCAAAACTCACGCGCTGACTCACTGGATCTAAGATTAACCCATTGGCATCAATGACTTTTTCACCACTCAACGCATTAGAACGACGTAAAACCGCTTTAATCCGTGAAACCAGTTCCCGTGTTGAAAATGGTTTGGTCATGTAGTCATCTGCACCTGCATCGAGACCTTGAACTTTATGGTCTTCTTCGCCACGAGCAGTCAGCATAATCACTGGAATTTCAGACAGCGTTTCATCGCGTTTCAAACGACGGCACAAATCTACGCCACTGACTCCCCCTGGTAGCATCCAATCAAGTAAAATAAGGGCAGGGCGTTGATCAACGATCATTTGATGAGCCTGTTTGGCATCTTCGGCTTGCAGACACTGAAAACCTGCCATATCGAGCGATGTATGAATCATCTCACGAATCGGTAATTCATCATCGACGATTAAAATGTAGTCCTCTTTCACAAGGTCAAATCCTATCACTGCTTTATTTGTATATAGCTCAGTATTACAAAGACTAATTATGACAGTATCATTGCAGCAGATTATAGGTATCTGCAATTTTAAAAAATATTTGTGACAAAATCTTGATCACCACATGACTAAATGATGACGCGGGTGGTAATCAAGTACAAGATCGAGATGGTAATGAAAAATTTTCAAGGAAAAGTGGCTGCAATTTCAGGTGCAGGTTCAGGTATTGGTCAGCAGTTGGCAATTTTGCTTGCACAACAAGGTTGTCATTTATCCTTGAGTGATATTAGTTTGGCAGGTTTGCAACAGACCTTAGCATTATTGAAAGAATCCACCGTGAAGATTTCAACGCACATGGTCGATGTCGCAGAACGTGAGCAAGTTCAATATTGGGCAGAGCAAACTGTACGTGAACATGGACAGGTCAATCTGATTTTTAATAATGCAGGCGTGGCATTGGCTTCGACGGTTGAGGGTGCGAGTTATGAAGACCTGACTTGGATTACCAATATTAATTTTTGGGGGGTAGTCTATGGCACCAAAGAGTTTTTACCTTATATCAAGCAGACTCAAGAGGGTCATATTGTCAATATTTCCAGTATTTTTGGAATAGCAGCTCAGCCTACCCAGTCAGCTTATAATGCCAGCAAGTTTGCAGTGCGTGGATTTACGGAAGCCTTACGACAGGAGTTAGATATTCAGCGTTGTGGGGTCAGTGCTTTATGTGTGCACCCAGGCGGAGTGCGGACGAATATTGCAAAATCAGCACGTTCTAACCAAAGCTTAAAAACTTTGGGCATTGAAACAGATGGTACTCAGCAAGACTTTGAAAAATTGCTGCGAACGCCCCCTGAGAAAGCTGCTAAACAAATTTTAAAAGCCATACGCCGTAACCAACGCCGTGTCTTGATTGGTGCAGATGCCAAGATTTTAGACTTTTTGCAGCGGTTATTTCCTGCGGGTTATCAGCGTTTCAGTGTCTGGTTGAATCGTTTACAGACATGGAAAGATTAAAAACAAGAAGAGAAGCTTTAGCTTCTCTTCTTGTTCAACATGTTGGCTGTAGTTTCTTAAACTCGACCTCGTGATAAGAAGCCGATGACTGCCAAAATTAAAGCAACAACCAATAAGATAATGGCGAATTGTTGAGATAAACCAGCTACACCACCGAATCCAAGTAAGCTAGCAATCAGTGCAATCACAGCAAAAATAATTGCCCAACGAAACATGATGATTCTCCTTAAGTTTTTTATTCTGTGAAGTCAGTTTAGCACTATGATTTTGCATGACTGTTTTTGCTTTGTGCATAAAATGTGCAACTTTCACACGGCTTTTAGCATCACTCTGTAAGTTATGTTGATAAAATTTAAGTCGCTTGTTGCCATGCTATAATTGAAACTCTGTTGTTTTTAGGCTGAATTGCTGATGTCGCTACGCCCTCAATTTTGGAAGAAATATCCATTAAATCAAATGTCAAATGAGGAATGGGAAGCCTTGTGTGATGGCTGTGGCTTATGTTGTTTATTGAAGCTTGAAGATGAAGATACCCATGAAGTTGCTTATACAAAAGTGTCGTGCAAGTTACTGAACTGTACAACAGGACAATGTTCAGATTACATTCATCGCCAAACACATGTGCCAGATTGTATTCACTTAACCCTAGAAAAATTAGAAACAATTCATTGGTTACCCTCTAGTTGTGCCTATCGACGCATTTATGAGGGTAAAAACTTACCTTCATGGCACTATTTAAATACAGGATCACGGCAAAGTGTGATTAAAGCCAAAAAGTCAGTTGCGGGGCGCTGTATTTCAGAAGAATTTATCCATGAAGATGAGCTTGATGAATATGTGGTTCGTTGGGTGAGATAAAATTAAAATAAAAACAATAAAATAGCGGTTAAAAAAGCATCTCCTTAAATTGTTGGCTTAGATTTTGCTTGATTTTTATACATATAAAATTTGTGAAATTTCCAATATTCTAAGCAACAGTGTCATGGGGGGTAAATGTATAAATATCGCGATATCAAACATCTTCTACTCATCTTACTTGGCTTTTTTGCAAGTTCGAGTATGACTTGGGCAGCAACTGCCCCTTATGTCACCAATTTAGATCAAATCAATAGTGGTAATACCGCGTGGATGTTGACATCCACCGCCTTGGTATTGCTGATGACTATTCCCGGAATTGCATTGTTTTATGCAGGAATGGTACGCAAAAAGAATTTAATCGCAACTGCATTACAAAGTTTGGTCATTGTTTGTTTAGCCAGTGTGTTATGGGCTGTAGTGGGTTATAGCCTTGCATTTACACCGAATAATGCCTTCATTGGGGGCTTTGACCGCGTGATGTTACAAGGCGTAGTTTTCGATGCAATTGATGGCAAGATTTCGGTGAGCCATATTGCTTCGAGCATTCCTGAAACGGTTTGGATCATGTTCCAAATGACTTTCGCGATTATTACCCCTGCATTAATCACAGGGGCATTTGCAGAACGAATGCGTTTTTCGGCGATGTTTTGGTTTATGTTTTTCTGGATTTTACTGGTTTATGTCCCCGTAGCCCATTGGGTTTGGGAGCCAACAGGTTGGCTTGCAGCAAAAGGTGCTTTGGATTTTGCAGGCGGTACTGTAGTTCATATCAATGCAGGTGCAGCAGGTTTAGCCTGTGCTTATATGCTGGGTCAGCGACAAGGCTATGGTAAAGAACCATTTTTCCCCAATAACCTGATTTATACCTTTATTGGTGCAGCATTACTGTGGGTGGGTTGGTTTGGTTTCAATGCAGGTTCAGCAGGGGCAGCCGATGGTCGCGCAGGCATGGCGATGTTGGTGACACAATTAGCCGCCGCAGCCGCTGCATTGACTTGGTTATTGGTGGAATATATCAGTCGTCGTAAAGCAACTTTATTGGGGGCATGTTCAGGTGCGGTAGCAGGTTTGGTGGCGATTACCCCTGCATCGGGTTTTGTGGATATGACAGGTGGTTTACTGATTGGTTTGATTGCAGGCGTGTGTTGTTACTGGGGTGCAACCCAACTCAAAAGTTTACTCAAAGCCGATGATTCTTTAGATGTCTTTGGTATTCATGGTGTAGGGGGCATTGTCGGTGCGATTTTGACAGGTATTTTTGCACAAAAACAGATCTCAGGTTTGGATGCAAGTTTACTTGTGCAAGTTATTGGTGCAGTCACAACCTTCATTTATAGCGCTGTGGTTTCAATCATTATTTTATTTGTGATTAAGAAGGTCATTGGCTTACGGGTCGATGCTGAACAAGAACAGATCGGATTAGATTTAGCGCAACATGGCGAGCATGTGCCTTAATGTGTTGCATAAAAAAAATAGATTCAGTGCACTCACTTGAATCAGACTGTGGAGATGAATATGAAAACGATGTTAAGCAAAGATAAAAAAGTTGAGAAAGAAATCTTTGATCTAGCCACACAGTTGTATGTGCGTTTAAGACGCGTTGCTGGACGCGTGATTGATGTGGTTTATCTGGAGCATAATTTAGAGTATGCAGAAGAGGTGGTTAAACTTGCTTTATCCACAGGAGATAATGAACTACATCGTTTGGGTTTACGTTTAGAAAGCGTATTGGCAACAGGAACAGCACCAACTCATATTCCAACAGTGAAATTTATCGCACCTGTCACCGCAACTCATCCAGCAATGGCTGAAGAAATCAGCCATCCTGTGATTAATAAAGAAGAAGTTCCACATCATTATATTGGAGCACTACGCTAAGTCACTTTGGCTGCTTGGCGCTCGGCACGGGATTTTTGAATAACGTGATAACCTGAGCTAAAGCCCAAGCTGGCCATGACAACAGCCACAACAAGATCGGGAATGCTGCTTTGTGTGCCAAAAACACCGATAGCAGCCAAGATCACAGCAATATTTCCAATCGCATCATTGCGACTACAGAGCCACACCGAGGTCATATTGGCATCGCCATCGCGGAAGGTATAAAGCACAAGGGCACTCAGCACATTGGCAACCAAAGCCAATAATCCGATCAGTCCCATCGTTATGGCTTCAGGCTGAAGCCCTGTCCAGTAAGCCCAAACCACCTTGACCAAGATCAGTACAGCAAAAGCGAACATAGTGATGCCTTTAACCAATGCAATACTGGCTCGCCAATAGAGACTCATACCCAGTGCCATAATGGAAATCGCATAGTTAAAAGCATCTCCTGCAAAATCTAGCGCATCTGCCCAAAGTGCTGTTGAACCTGCTTTTACGCCAACAACAACTTCAATGATAAACATGCTGAGATTCAAGAAGAATGCAATCCATAGCGCATTGCGAAATTTTTTTGATCGTGCCTGTTTCGGCGTATGATGTTCACATTGACAACCTGCCATTTGAAAATCCTGTCTAATCTGCATACACTGATTTAAAAGCTTGGAGTAACTCTAAGGTCAAGAGAGGTGTGTATGTTTTTTAGCATTGGTGAACTCGCTAAAAAATCGAAGCTTTCAGCCGATACCATTCGATTTTATGAAAAAAAGCAGTTATTTGCTGCACCACAGCGCGCCAACAACAATTACCGTTATTATGATGATCAGGCTTTACAGCAGTTGATTTTTATTCGGCACTGCCGAGAATTGGGAATGTCACTCAAGGAAATACAAGAGATGAATACCCTGTTACAACATCCTCAAGATAACTGCGCAGTGGTTGATGAACTGGTTGAGGCACATTTGGGGCATATTCAGGAGAAAATTCAGCAATTACAAAAATTTAGTCAGCAATTACAGCAGTTACGTCAAAGCTGTAATTCACAAGCCTGCATACAAGATTGTAATATTGTTAGAACCTTACATCAGCTGGATGCAGAGTAAGGCTAAAAATATAAAAAATTCATTCATCGCAAGATGCATGAAAGTGTTTTGTGAGAAGGATGTATCGATGCAAAGATTTAAACATCTTTTACTATTTATGTCAGTTGGGTGGCTGGTGAGTGCCTGTAGTTCATCAGATTTTAGTCAGTTAAAAGCGCTCAAGGAATATTTTGATCAGCCTGACGATACCCGTAATTCTAAGTTTACTTTACTGCATTTTCAAAAAGTCAGTTATTTTAATTCGCCGTGGGCACTGGCGGCATTGCCTGATGGACGTTTGCTCGTCACAGAAAAGGCAGGGGCAATTAAACTCTTTGAACCCGCAACCCAAAAAATATTGAGTGTTGCAGGCGTACCTACAGTGGTAGATGCAGGACAGGGCGGTTTGGGAGATATTGTTTTACATCCCGATTTTCAGCGTAATCATTTGATTTATTTTAGTTATGTTGAAAGCTCTGATCAGGGAACTGGCGCAGTGGTCGATCGTGCTGAATTAGATTTGTCACAGGCGCAGCAACCACGGTTATTACATCGGCAACGTATTTGGACACAACAGCCTAAAGTACGTGGTCATGGTCATTTTTCTTATCGGGTGCTATTTGACCGAGATGGTAAGTTGTGGATTAGCTCAGGTGAACGTCAGCAATTTAGCCCAGCCCAAGATTTACAAAGCCATTTGGGGAAAATTGTACGCCTCAATGCCGATGGTTCAGTGCCCTCAGATAATCCGTTATATGCCCAAGGTGGAACAGCCGCACAGCTTTGGTCATGGGGGCATCGTAATCCTTTAGGCATTGCTTTTGACAGCCAAGGACAACTTTGGGAAGTCGAAATGGGGCCAAAAGGCGGCGATGAGTTAAATCAAATTCATAAAGGTCGGAACTATGGTTACCCCTTGGTGTCTAATGGTGATCATTATTCAGGAATTAAAATTCCACGGCATAGTACTCGTCCTGAGTTTCAGGCTCCAGTCGTGAGTTGGACACCAGTGATTTCTCCTTCAAGTTTAATTATTTATCAAGGTAAACGTATTCCGCAGTGGACAGGAAAGGCATTGATTGGAGGTTTATCTTCAGAGTCGATTATTGTGGTCGATCTTCAGCAGAAACCGATTAAGGAACTGGAAAGGATTGAAATGGGACAGCGGATTCGTGGCTTACTGCAAACGCCAACAGGAGATTTGTGGGTCATTGAAGATGGGGAGAATGCAGCTTTACTTAAATTGCAGTAAACTATGTGCGTTTTTTATTTCTGAATGAAAAACTGCCTTAAAATGACTGAAAAATAAAGCAAATTGATGATATTAACTGGATTTTTATGAATAAAATTAGAAACTTATTTTTAGTAACTCTGCTCAGTGGCTTTTTGAGCAACCCTGTATATGCAGCAATCGATTTTGATGAAATGAGTGCTCCACAGGTTTTACAACTCGCTAAACAAGGTAATCCTGAAGCGCAAAATAAAATTGGCGATATCTACTATTACGGTGATGATGAAACTGAACAAGATTTTGATCAGGCGCTTATGTGGTATGAAAAGGCAGCAAAACAGGACAATGTAGATGCAGAATATGCCCTTGGACTCATGTATGACGATGGCGAGGGTGTCGAACAGGATCTAAAAAAAGCTTTAGCCTATTATCGCAAAGCAGCTCAGCATGGCTCAGCACAGGCAATGACCAATATTGGCTATCTTTATGAAAATCAAAAAGAGATTCCAGATTATCATCAGGCATTTTCATGGTATAGCCAAGCAGCGAAACTCGGTGAGCCAAATGCATTGAATAACTTGGGAACATTTTATCTGCATGGTTATGCAGTGGTGAAAAACAGTAAGAAAGCCGTTGAATATTATTCACAAGCCGCAGAGCAAGATAATGCGCTGGCTCAGTATAATTTGGGCTGCTTATATCGCGATGGGATTGGCGTTATCCAAAATAACAAGCAAGCGCTGAAATGGCTAGCAAGAGCCGCAAAGCAAGGCAATGAAGATGCGCAAGCGGATTTGTACAGTTTGATTGAAGCACTCTAATTAAAATTATTTGATAATGATTCTCAATAATGATAAAACAAAACATCTCGTTTTGTAGCACGATCATTATGAAATTTTCAGCTCAGGCAGGCAGCATCTTATTGGGTTGCTTGCTTGGTTTTAGTAGCATCACGGCAAATGCTCGTCCCAATATTCAGCCGTTACCTGCCAATATTGCCCAAACAGGTTCGGCTGTTTATCAGTTTAAAACTTTAGAATTTGACTCGAAAGATCGCCAGCGACACTATCGGGTGTGGCTCGGAATTCCTAAACATGCTGCGCCAGCCCAAGGTTATGCTGCGCTATATATGCTCGATGGCAATTCTGCAATGTCACATCTTCAGGAAAATGTCTTGAAACAACTGAGTAAGTCGGATGCACCTGTTTTGGTGGCAGTGGGTTATCAAAGCAATTTGCCTTATGACGTGAATGCCCGTGCTCAGGACTATACGCCTGCCGATGCTTCAGGCAAGTTACAGCCTGATGCCAATCACCCTGAACGGATGACGGGTGGGAGTGCCGAGTTCCGTCAACTGTTATTAGATAAGATTGTGCCGTGGGTCAATCAGCAGACACAGATTAATCCGCAACGGACTGCGTTGTGGGGACATTCTTATGGTGGGTTGTTTGTGTTAGATACTTATTTAAACAGCAACTATTTCCAGTCTTACTTTGCGGCAAGTCCTTCGATTCACTGGCAAAATGACCGTATTCAGCAGATGTTGAATCAGGCAACACCTGCCCAGTTACAGCATAAGCATTTATCAATTATTGAAGGTGACGTACAAACCCCTGTTGCGGCTGATGACCAAGACAAGCAGATTGATGAATTAATTGATCAAAATCGGGAGATTGTGCGACAACTGCATCGTAAAGGGGCAGATGTCAAACTGGTGGTGTATCCCGACTTGAGGCATGGTGAAGTTTTTCCAGCCTCGTTGCTCGACGTAATCACAGAACAACGCTATTGAATGGGTATTTCAATCTTGTAGACTATAGCAAAGCCAAAACAATGAATTGAAACCGCATGTCAGAGAGCCAAATTCCATTACCCGAGCGTTTGCGTCCCCGTGATCTGTCTGAAATTATTGGGCAAGAACATTTGCTGGGAGATGGTGCGCCCTTACGCCAGATGATTGATCAGGGACATTTACCTTCAATTATTTTTTGGGGGCCGCCAGGTGTTGGAAAAACCACGATTGCCTTACTTTTGGCTCAAGCAGTGGATCGTCCTTTTATCAGCTTGTCGGCACTGAATACTGGCGTCAAAGAACTCCGTGAAGTGATCGCGGAAAGTGGTGACTTACTGACACCTGTGGTTTTTATTGATGAAATTCATCGTTTTAATAAATCTCAGCAAGATGCATTATTGGGTGCAGTCGAAAAAGGCAAAATTACCTTAATCGGCGCGACCACAGAAAATCCGTCTTTTGAGGTGAATAGTGCTTTGCTGTCACGCTGTCAGGTGTATAGCTTAAATGCCTTGTCCAATGAAGCGATTGAAAGTTTATTAAATAAGGCACTACAGCAAGACCGTTTTTTAAAAGACCGTCAGATTTATATTGATGAATTTGATGCGCTTATTCAGTTTGCAGCAGGTGATGCACGTAAGGCACTTAATTTACTGGATTTAATTGCCAGTACCTTTGAGCCAGAGCAAGACAATCATATCAATAATGCACTGGTGGTACGTGTTGCTCAGCAAAACATTGCACGTTATGACAAGTCGGGCGAGCAGCATTATGATTTGGTTTCGGCATTCATTAAATCGATTCGTGGTAGTGACCCAGATGCAGCTTTGTACTGGATGGCACGTATGCTTAAAGGCGGGGAAGACCCGTTATTTATTGCACGCCGTATGCTGATTGCAGCTTCGGAAGATATTGGGAACTCCAACCCAAATGCACTGTTACTGGCAGGGGAGTGTTTCCGCTCTGTGCAGGTGATTGGGATGCCCGAAGCCCGTATTCTGTTGGGGCAATGTGCGGTGTACTTGGCGACCAGTGCCAAAAGTAACAGTACCTATTTGGCAATTAACCGTGCTATGGAACTGGCAGAGAAAACTGCAAACCTGTCTGTGCCATTACATTTACGCAATGCACCAACCAAGCTGATGAAACAACAGGGTTATGGTATCGACTATCTCTACCCACATGATTATCCAGAGCATTTTGTCATGCAGGATTATTTGCCACCAGAACTTAAAGGCACAAAGTTGTATGAGTCAGCTCGCAATAAGCGAGAAGTGGAAGGCGAACGTTTGCAACAGCGTCGTTGGCAGCAAGAACAGCAGCAACAGTAAACCAAATTGCCAAGATTCCTTGGCAATCTTTTTGATTATCTCAAAGTTGAATTTGTTTTACAGGACACGGGCTTACTCAGCAGTTCGGCTTTGTGATTGTTAAAGCTATAAAGTTTGCCCTGATTATAGATTTTGATGACTTTGGCATGTAAAACTTGAGTTTTAAATGCAGCCAGCTGTTTTGCCTGACCTAATCCAAAAATATTGCTTTAGTTTTTATTGTCGAGCAGAAACTGGATTTGTCCTGCCTGTTCGTCATAGGCTTTAAGAACGACTTGGCCATCACTATTCTCAATGGAGAACGTTGGCTTTTGGCTCACCACATTACAGTTGAGTTTAAGCGAGAGAACATCACCTGTTTTTGCCTTGTTTTTCAGGTCATAAATGTCCTGTTTTTTATTCTCAATATAAGACCATTGATCGTTTGGCAGGTTTTCAGTGAGTTGTTCTAGCTGGCTGATATTACTATCACTCACATCAACCACGCCTTTTTTGTTGGCTTGTGGGATTTCTTCTTTCGCAAGTCCGACTATATTTCCCACTTTATGTGTGGCGTTGGAAACAGTTTGACAGCCTGTCAGGTAAATGAAAGGGATGAAACCTAGGCAGAGGGATTTAAAAAATTTTTTTTTTCATTGCTTTGCTTATAAATTAAAAAATATTGTGGTGTATAAGTTGTAGGATTTTGAAAATTAAAATTATTTTATATGGATAATAAAAAACCGAGCCATAAGACTCGGTTTTTTGCAGTTTAAACTTAGATATCTTCTAAGTTAATGCCTAAGCGTGCTGCAACTTCTTCATAAGCTTCAACAACACCGCCTAAACCTTGACGGAAACGGTCTTTGTCGAGTTTTTTCTTCGTTTCTTTGTCCCACAAACGGCAACCGTCTGGAGAGAATTCATCACCAAGTACGATACGGTCATGGAACACACCAAACTCAAGTTTGAAGTCAACCAAAAGCATATCACCTTGATCAAACAAAGCTTTAAGAACGTCATTTACTTTATAAGTCAGTTCTTTCATGCTCTCAAGTTGTTCAGCAGTTGCCCAACCTAAAGCAATCGCTTGAGATTCGTTGACCATTGGGTCACCAAGCGCGTCATCTTTAAAGAACAATTCGAAAGTAGGAGGAGTTAACTCTTTACCTTCTTCAATGCCCAAGCGACGGCATAAAGAACCCGCTGCATAGTTACGAATCACGCACTCTACAGGAATCATTTTAAGTTTTTTCACTAACACTTCTGTTGGTGTAAGCAATTTCTCAAAATGAGTTTCAATACCAGCAGCAGCCAGTTTTTCCATAATAAAGGCGTTAAAACGGTTGTTCACCTTGCCTTTACGATCTAGTTGCGCGATTTTTTCGCCGTTGAACGCCGAAGCATCGTCACGAAAAACTAAAATCAAGTGGTCTGGACTATCTGTTTCATAAACAGATTTTGCTTTACCTGTATAGAGCAAGGTTTGTTTTAACATGGGATGAACCTGTTTTCAAAAATATACCTAGGGTGACTAGGCTGGCCAATTTTGAGAAATCTGGTCTAACAATGCTTTCGCTTTAGCCTGATCAGCAAAACTGTTATCAGGATTAAATAAAACGAGGGTATTGGTTTTACCAACAGCGGAAAGCTTTAAGACATAGGTATGATCATCGATCTTAATGGTTGCTTCATACCGTGTTTGGCTTTGGCTAATCACGCTGTAATTTAGACTGCTTAGTGTTGCAAGCGTGTACGCCCAAATTGTATCAGATTTACCTGTAACTTTCAGTAACGGATTTTGGTTTCCGTCAACTAAAACCACAGGTTTTGGATAATTATCTTGAGCTTCAGTCAAGGCACGGTTCGGAACGACCTCACCCGCACGTGGCATAACAAAACGGTTACCTTTTTTATTTTCATAATCAGGCGCATGTTGTAATGCCTGTGGGTCAATAATCGGTGCAGGATACAGTGGTGTTGCAGGTCGAGCCATTGAACCTTCAGGGTATTTTAAGGGTTCGATTTGATCGTTCGACTTTTTATAGTTTAAAGAACCATTGTTAATACTGAGCGTATTACTCAAGGTGCTACAACCAGCCAAACTTAAAACTGAAAGTGCAAGGGTTAAACCTAAACGTAACTGCATAATATTGTGCTCTTTAAATAATACCGACGTCTTTTAGCGCCTCACGCAATGGAGCGCGATATTGTTCTGCAAGAGGAGTCAGTGGCAAACGAATACCTGTGCCAATTTGTCCCATTTCATGTAATGCCCATTTCACAGGAATTGGGTTCGATTCGCAAAACAAAATATTGTTTAAATTTGCAATCTTATTGTTGATCTGCTGAGCAATATCTTGATGACCTTGTAATGCAGCAGCACAAAGCTCACTCATCAGTTTTGGTGCAACATTGGCAGTCACAGAAATATTACCATTTGCACCAAGGCTGATCAGTTCGGCAGCTGTTTCGTCATCACCTGAGAAAACAGACATACGACCTTTTAATGCATCGATGAGTGCTTTACCACGTGCTGTATCACCAGTCGCATCTTTTACCGCAATGATATTTGGAATATCGGCAAGGCGAAGTACAGTTTCATTTTGCATGTCGACGCCTGTACGTCCAGGAACGTTGTACACAATAATCGGTAAATCAACAGTTTCAGCAATCGCTTTGAAGTGTTGGTATAAACCTTCCTGAGTCGGCTTGTTGTAATAAGGTGTCACGAGAAGTGCGGCATCTGCACCGAGCATTTGCGCTTCTTTGGTCAGTTCAATCGCTTCATGAGTTGAGTTTGCACCAGTACCAGCAATAACAGGGATGCGTTTGTTGACCACACGAATGACTTCTTTAATCACTTGTGTATGTTCAGACATACTTAGGGTTGATGGTTCACCTGTAGTGCCGACTGCAACAATTGCATTAGTACCTTGTTCGACGTGCCACTCAACGAGCTTTTCAAGGTTCTTCCAATCTACGCTGCCATCTTCAAACATAGGGGTGACAAGTGCGACAATTGAGCCTTGAATATTCTGAGCTTGCTGAGTCATTTTGAAAAAATATCCTATTTGACCATCCATGCAATTTTAAAAAGGATGGTTACTGATTTTTTGAATTTAAGCGGGAAATTCAACGAAATTTTGCGGCAACGTTGAATGTTGCTTACTCAAATTATGACTGAACATGGTATGAAGAACAATATACTTTCGTTAAAGCTTGAGAAAACTTTTGAGACATTTTTTAAGCAGTTTGTGTCAAAAGTCTCGCTGTTGATAAATTTAACAAAAAGATCGAGTTAAACCATGTAGCTCAGGTTTTGTTTTGTAAAGTATTGGCTAAAATCTCGGCATACCCGAATCTTGAGGAAAATAAAAATGCATCTACAACATAGCGCACTGATTGTAGTCGATATTCAAAATGGCTTTACTCCAAAAGGACATTTGGCTGTTGCAAACAGTGATCAGATTATTCCCTTGGTCAATCAGTTGGCTAAGAAATTCCAGCATGTGGTACTCACACAAGACTGGCATCCTGCCAATCATATTTCCTTTGCTGAAAATCATGCAGGTAAGCAGCCTTTTGAAACGATTCAGCTCGATTATGGAACACAAGTGCTGTGGCCAAGTCACTGTGTACAGGGAACGCATGATGCAGAACTGCATCCTGACTTAAATATTCCACATGCGCAGCTGATTATTCGTAAGGGTTGGCATACCGAGATTGACAGTTATTCGGCTTTTTTGGAGGCAGACCAAAAAACCACGACAGGTTTGGCGGGCTATTTAAGAGAGTCTGGGATTGAAACGGTTTATGTGGTTGGAATCGCGACGGATTTTTGTGTGGCATGGACTGCGATGGACGCTGTAAAACTGGGTTTTCAGACCTATGTGATTGAAGATGCCACCGCAGCCATCGACTTAAATGGTTCATTACAGCAGGCATGGGCGGTGATGCAGGGCTTAGGGGTGATTCGTTTGCAGTCTGGTCAGCTTTAAGGATATTCAGTTTTTTAGAAAATCGGCAAAATTCTTGCATATGTTTTTGAAAATGGCTTTGGAACAGCGTATGAATTTTCAAACATGGGCAGCTTTTGTCGATCATTTTGCGCAGTCGGTTTCGCGTATTATGCCTTTGGATGGGGTATTTTCATACAAAATCGACTCGGCGCAGTCACAAAGCGATTACTATTTTCAGAACTTGTCATCGCAGTTAGTCGATGAATACCTCTCGGAAATGCAGGGGCATGATCCACTCTCGATTCAAAAACATTTTTATCGCAATGTCGATACCTTGGCACTGAGCCAGTGCTATGTTGATTCGACCTATCAGGAGTTTGCTGATCGGGTACAGATGCAGGATAACGTCGAACTGTTTTTTAAAATCAATAAAGTGCCTGTGCGTGGTATTAGTCTGATCCGCTCGAAACAACATGCAGCATTTTCAGCACAAGAACTACACGTGATTCAAAGCTGTTATTTGCTTGGAAATTATCATCTGAATCAAATGCTGATTTTGTCCAATCAGGACATGGGTGAAAAATATTCTGACTATGGTTTGACTAAAAAAGAACAACAAGTTGTTGATTTTATTTGTTTAGGTAAAAGTAACCAAGCTATTGCCGATGCGATGTTTGTCAGTGTGCCAACAGTAAAAACCCATGTGCAGCACATTTTTCAAAAAATGCAGGTGAGTAGTCGCCAACAAGTGATCAGCCAGTTCCTCTAGCCCAATCAAAATCATTCTTTTGGATGATGCCTTTTCTCTAGTCTGAATTTAAGTTTACTCAATATCAGTATGATCTTTGGGGAAAATCAGATGAAATGGAATAAAGGCAAGATGGGATTCAACGGAATGAATCAACTTAAAATGCTAGGTATGGGTTTGTCGATGGCATTGTTAACTCAACAGGCTTTGGCACATGGTCAGGCAGCCAAAATGTTGCCGTTGGCACAAGCTATGCAGGCGGTGGGGGCAACTGTTGAACAAGACCAGTATGCCGATGTCTATACCGTGACCAAAAATTCAACTTATGTTCGGATTAAACCGAACAGCAATACCATTCTGGTCAACGGCAAGCCGCTGAAAATTAGTGTGCCTGTTATCATCAAAAATGGACAGGCGATGGCATCTGAAGAACTCGCCAATGAAATTTTCCAGTCGAAACTCGATCAAACTTTTCAGGTCGAAAGTGTCCCGCATCCATTAAATACGTTATCTGCCGATGAAATTCGTTCTGTGACAGCCATTATTAAAGCCGATACACGTGCACCACAAGCTTTGCGTTTTAGTCGTTTGGCACTCAAAGAACCCGATAAAAATGTGGTGTGGAATAGTGTCTTGAACCATCAGGCGTATACAGGTGACCGTCAGGCGGTATTTTCCTTACTGGAAAATAACAACATCATTGAAGGTGTGGTGGATCTAAAAACCCAGAAAGTTACCGAATGGAACATTCTTAAAAATACGCATGGTATGGTGCTACTCGATAATTTCGAGCTGGTGCAGCAAGTGATTAAGGAAAGTCCTGAATATGCGGCAGCACTGAAAAAACGTGGCGTGACTGACATCAGTAAAGTCGTGGCAACACCGCTGACCGTGGGCTATTTTGGTGGTGAAGATGGCTTAAATAAGGAACTGAATCTGCTCAAAGTTGTATCGTATTTAGACACAGGCGATGGCAACTACTGGGCGCATCCAATTGAAAACTTGATTGCTGTGGTCGATCTCGACAAGAAAAAAATTATCAAAATTGAAGATGGCGATTTAATTCCCATCCCAATGGCGGCACGCCCCTATGATGGTCGTGACAAAGCAATGGTTGCCAAAAAACCATTACGCATCACTGAGCCTGAAGGTAAAAATTTTACTGTGACAGGACAATATGTCCATTGGGGTAACTGGTGCTTCCATGTTGGACTGGACTCACGTGTCGGGATTCAGTTATCGACCCTGACCTATAAAGATCAGGGCGTAAAACGCAAAATCATGTATGAAGGTAACTTGGGCGGGATGGTTGTGCCTTATGGTGATCCTGACATGGGTTGGTATTTCAAATCCTATCTCGATTCGGGTGAATACGGCATGGGAACGCTGACTTCATCGCTACATCGTGGGACTGATGTGCCTGAAAATGCGGTGATGTTTGATGCCGTGATTGCCGATTATCAAGGCAACCCTGTCACGATTCCAAATGCCTTTGCAATTTTTGAGCGCTATTCTGGGCCTGACTATAAACATCAGGAAATGGGACAGCCAAATGTCAGCGTGGCACGCCGTGAACTGGTGGTGCGTTGGGTCAGTACCGTCGGTAACTATGATTATATGTTTGACTGGGTACTGTCAGAAAATGGCACGATTGGCATTAATGCAGGTGCAACAGGGATTGAGGCAGTCAAAGGGGTGAAATCACGCACCATGCACGATGCAACAGCCAAAGAAGACACCCGTTATGGAACATTGATTGATCACAATATTGTGGGAACAACTCATCAACATATCTATAACTTCCGTTTAGATATGGATGTGGATGGCAGTAACAATACCTTAACTCGTATGAACCCTATGATTGCCAAAAATGGCAAAGGGCTGCGTAAAAGTGCTATGGAGTTAGAAACCAGTACCGTCAGCAAAGAACAGGATGCTGCAGAGAAGTTCGATGCAGGCACCATTCGCCTGATCAGTAACTACAGCAAAGAAAATGCAATGGGCAACCCTGTATCCTATCAGTTGATTCCGTATGCAGGCGGGACGCATCCTGTCGCCAAAGGTGCGAACTTCTCGAAAGATGAATGGTTGTTTAAACGTTTGAACTTTATGGATAAGCAGATTTGGGTGACCAAATACAATCCAAATGAATTGTATCCTGAAGGGGCGTATCCAAACCGTTCTGACCATGACACAGGGCTGGGGCAGTTTGTGAAAAACAATGACAATATTGATAACCAAGATTTGGTGGTCTGGCTGACCACAGGCACAACCCATGTGGCACGTGCTGAAGAATGGCCAATCATGCCAACCGAATGGGTGAATGTCTTGTTGAAACCATGGAATTTCTTTAGTCAAACACCAAGTTTAAGCAGTAATCAGTCAGATCAACCTGTTGCAGAAACAGCACCGAGTAGTTCTGATGCACATTCAGGTCATTAAGCTAGAAATTAAAATCCACCTCGACAGAACCAAATTGCTGCCGAGGTGGATATTTTTTGATAATTCTATCGAACGCTAAAAAACCGAGATTTCTTTCTATTTTATTTTTGAGATGATGTTGCAAGCTTCGTTTGCAGCGTGATTTCATGAAATTATTTTTATCGATGATTCAGTTTGTTCAGAAAAGTTTTGCACTGCTAAACAGCAGGCATAAAAAAACCAGTCATCGAATGGGCGAGACTGGTTTCTTTAATTGGCTGTCTGAACGATTATTCAGAAAGGTCAACACACAAGTATTTCATTTCGAGATACTCTTCGATGCCGAACTTCGAACCTTCACGTCCAAGACCTGATTGTTTTACACCGCCAAATGGTGCAATTTCGTTGGAGATCGCACCAGTGTTGATGCCGACCATACCATATTCGAGTGCTTCACCCACACGCCATTGACGTGCTGTGTTCTGAGTGAATAAGTAAGCTGCCAAGCCAAACTCAGTGTCATTTGCCATCGCCACAGCTTCGTCTTCAGTTTTGAAACGGAACAATGGTGCAAGCGGACCAAAAGTTTCTTCTTTAGCGACTTTCATGTCTTGAGTCACGCCAGTCAACACAGTTGGTTCAAAGAATGTTGCACCAAGCTCAGAACGCTTACCGCCAATGCGGATTTGAGCGCCTTTAGCCACGGCATCATCAATGTGTGATTGAACTTTAGCGACTGCTTTTTCGTCAATCAACGGACCTTGAGTTGAACCTTCATGACGACCGTCACCCACTTTCAACTGTTTAGCCACAGTTTCAACGAGGCGTTCAGCCAATGCATCATAAATGCCGTCTTGAACATAGATACGGTTTGCACATACACAAGTTTGACCGCTGTTACGGTATTTACTTGCCATGATGCCTTGAACCGCTTGATCCAAGTTTGCGTCATCAAAAATCAAGACAGGTGCGTTACCGCCCAATTCAAGAGAAAGTTTCTTGATGGTTGGTGCACATTGTTGCATCAAGATACGACCCACTTGGGTTGAACCTGTGAAGCTGAGTTTACGCACGATGTCGCTGTCACATAAAGTTTTGCCGACTTCTGCTGCATCACCGCTGATGTTGATTAAAACATCTACAGGTAAGCCAGCTTGTAGTGCAAGCACTTCAAGGGCATATGCAGTTAACGGCGTTTGTTCTGCTGGTTTAACCAACATCGAACAACCTGCTGCAATGGCTGGCGCTGCTTTACGGGTGATCATTGCCGCTGGGAAGTTCCAAGGCGTAATCGCTGCCGTCACACCAATACCTTGTTTAATCACAAGTAAGCGTTGTTGTGGTTGAGTTGATGGTAAAACTTCACCATCAATACGACGTGCCTGTTCCGCAAACCAACGAACGAAAGACGCTGCATAACCAATCTCACCACGTGCTTCAGCCAGTGGTTTACCTTGCTCAGCGGTTAAGATTTGTGCCAAATCTTCTTTGTGAGCAAGCATGAGGTTGTACCATGCCCATAATACGTCTGCACGTGCAGTCACAGTTTGCTTTTTCCAAGCTGCCTGTGCTTTTTCAGAACGTAAAATTGCGGCTTCAACAGCTGCGCTGTCGTAGGTTTTCACCCACGCCAGCGTTTCACCTGTAGCAGCGTCATTCACTTTGATATAGTCGTCTGAAGCAGGTGCTTCAAACGAAATATCAGCGTGCTTTAGCAAATACTGCAAGTTAGCTTGGATCATGCAGATTGCTCCGCTGCATTGGTTGCGTTCAAAGTTGCAAAACCTTGTTTCAAGATGTCTAGACCTTGACGGAATTGTTCAACTGGAATAGTCAATGGATACAAGAAACGGATTACGTTACCGTATTTACCACAAGTCAAGATTAATAGACCGTTGTCCATTGCATGTTTTTGAACTGCTTTTGCTTGGTCAGCAGTTTCAAGTTCAACAGCAATCATTGAACCTAAAGCACGGATGTGAGTCACGACATCGCCAGTCGCTGCTTTGATGTCTTCTAAAGTTGCAACAAGCTCAGCACCCAATTCGTTTGCACGTTCGCAAAGGTTTTCGCCTTCAATCACGTCGATGACTGCGTGAGCAGCAGCAACTGCAACTGGGCTACCTGCGTAAGTACCACCTAAACCACCTGGATTTGGAGCGTCCATCACTTCAGCACGGCCAACAACACCAGAGATTGGGAAACCACCACCTAAGCTTTTCGCCATCGTGATCAAGTCAGCTTTAGTGTCGTAGTAGTTCATTGCGAACAATTTACCAGTACGTGCAAAACCTGATTGAACTTCGTCAGCCACGATTAAGATACCGTGTTTGTCACAAAGTGCGCGAAGACGTTTTAAGAATTCAGCAGGAACAACGTTGAAACCGCCTTCACCTTGAACTGGTTCAAGAACGATTGCTGCAACGTCATGCGCTGCAACGTCTTCACTGAAAATGTTTTCGATGCTTTCGATCGCGTCATCAATAGACACGCCTTTTGCAGGAACTGGGTAACGTGCGTGGAATACGCCAGCAGGCATAACACCGAAGTCACGTTTGTAAGGTGCAGTTTTACCAGTCATTGCCATCGTCATGAAAGAACGACCGTGGAAACCGTTACCAAAAGTAATGATGCCGTGACGACCTGTGTAAGCACGTGCAATTTTCACTGCATTTTCTACAGCTTCAGCACCTGTAGAGAAGAATGTCGTTTTTGCAGGGCCTTCGATTGGCGCACGTTCGTTAATACGTTCAGCTAAAGCCACATAACTTTCGTAAGGAACAACTTGGTAAGCAGTGTGCGTGAATTTAGTTAACTGTTCAGTTACAGCAGCGATCACTTTCGGATGACGGTGACCTGTGTTTAGTACCGCGATACCACCAGCAAAGTCGATAAATTGATTGCCTTCAGCATCCCAAAGAGTTGAGTTTTCTGCTTTTTCTGCATACCACTGACACATTACACCTACGCCACGTGGAGTCGCTTGTTGTTTGCGCTCGTTCAGTGCAGTATGTTTATCGCTCATGTTAATCCCTCATTTTGGTCATCGGTTACAGCTTGTACGTATGTATAGCATCATGATCAGTCATGATGGTTTACAATAACTGTGTATCGCTATAATTTCGCGCTTTAGGCGGCAAGTAACGAGAGCCACTTTAATACAGAAGGAGAGAGCCAATTGCGTAGCCTACTTGGAGATCATTTGTTGCAACGATTACAACAAGACACCGAGGGTACGCTACATCAACGGTTGTTTCGTTGTTTGCGTAGTGCCATTGTGGAAGGGGTATTGCAGCCCAAAACTCGCTTGCCTGCATCACGTGATTTGGCAGGGGAAATTCATGTGTCGCGAAATACGGTATTAACAGCCTATGAGCAGCTGCAAGCTGAGGGTTATGTCGAAGCCCGAACAGGACATGGCACATGGGTGGCAGAGAAGCTGCCAGAAGCTTTTTTAAATAGTCAGAAAAAGAAAACCCCGTTGCATCTGCAACCTACCAATCATAGCTATACCTTGTCACACCGTGGGGCAAGTTTGGTCGGCTACGCGGCTGCATCTCCGCATCAATGGGGGGCTTTTGTGCCAGGTGCACCCGATGTCACCGAATTTCCGCATCATGTTTTTAGCCGAATTCAAGCCCGTTTAAGCCGTGAACCAGACATTAACCGTCTGATTTACAGTAATGCTGGGGGCTGTGTCGAGCTGCGTAGTGCTTTGGCAGATTATTTGCGTGTGGCGCGTTCAGTCCAGTGTGATGTCGACCAAATTATTATTACTGAAGGCATTCATCAAGGTATTGACTTAGTCTCTCGTGCGCTGAGTGATATTGGTGATCATGTCTGGATTGAAGATCCTGCTTATTGGGGAATGCGTAATACCTTGCGGATTAACGGATTGCACTTGCGTCCAATGCCTGTCGATATTGAAGGGATTATTCCTGAGGATAATCCAAAGCAAGCACCGAAACTGATTTTTGTGACACCATCGCATCAATATCCACTGGGTTCACACCTGAGTTTGGCACGTCGTAAGCAGCTATTAAGCATCGCACGTCAGCATGGAAGCTGGATCATTGAAGATGATTACGACAGTGAATTCCGTTTTTCAGGGCAGCCGTATCCATCTTTACAAGGCTTAGAACCTGATGCACCTGTGATTTACATGGGAACCTTTAGTAAAACCATTTATCCAGCATTGCGCGTGGGGTATATGGTGGTGCCGAAATCGTTATTTTCACCTTTGCGAATTGTCGCGGCTGAGTTGTATCGCGGTGGGCATTTGCTGGTTCAGAAAGCACTGGCTGAATTCATTCGTGAAGGACACTATGAAGCGCATATTCGTCGTATGCGACTGCTGTATGGCAAGCGCCGTTCATTCCTGATTGATCTGATTTATCGTTATTTAGGTAAAGAATTTCTGCATGAATATGATGAAGCTTCAGGTCTGCATTTGGTGATGAAACTGCCGACTTACTGTGATGATGTCGCAATCGCGACCAAAGCCTTAGAGCGAGGCGTTAAAGTACGTCCATTGTCACAATATTATATGCAGTCACATGCGCGTGCGCAGCGTGGTTTATTGATGGGTTTTGCCTGTGTCAATGAAAAAGACATGGTGATGGCATTTGGTGTGTTGTTACAGTGCTTGCGTGAAGCAGGTGTGCCGACCCTGAACTAAAAATAAAAAAAACAAGGAGATCGCCAAATCTCCTTGTTTCCCTTGGTCGTGAGACCAACTTGATGCCGCCGAAAAAATAAAGCTTATGCAATATTTGCTTGGTCAGAAGTCAGGGAGAGCCGTTTAACTGTACCCATGCCAAGCACAGTAAACGAAGACAACCTCACCAATTTATTTTTTCGTCACCACCAATCTGTTGATACAGGCAGACCAAGCTGCCTGTATTGAGTTTGCTGTTTATTTACTCTCGGCAGCAGCAGAAATTGTTTTTTCGCTACGACGTTTAGTCACGATCAAACCTGAAATCACAACCAATACGCTGAGAATTGCGGTTGAAGTAATCTCATGGGTATGTGCTGGGTCAAATGCCATAATACCCAGTGCTGCGATGATGAAGACAATCACTGCCCAAGTTAAGTAAGGGAAGAACCACATTTTCATTGTTAATGGTTTGCCCGCAGCAACCAGTTTTTTACGCATAGCCAATTGTGAGCATGCAATCACCAAGTAAACCAACAATGCGATTGCGCCAGAGCTGTCAAGCAAGAAGCTGAATACGGCTTTTGGTGCTGCGTAGTTGGCAAAGGTACAGATGAATGCAATCGCAGTTGAAAGTAATACAGCAGCGACAGGGGTATGTTGTTTGTTCACACGTTTGGTGAATGCAGGTGCATCACCACGAACACCCAATGAATACACCATACGAGATGCTGTGTAGAGTGCTGAGTTCAAGCAGCTTGCAACCGAAGTCAGAACTACGATATCAACCAAAAGTTTTGCATGTGGCACGTGTAGTGAAGCCAATACAGTTTGATATGAACCCATGTCTGGTAAGCGTGGGTCATTCCAAGGTACAAGTGCAATCACAATGAAGATTGACACGATATAGAACAACGCAATACGCCAAATCACAGAGTTTGTTGCTTTAGTGATTTGATGTTCAGGGTCTTTCGACTCGCTTGCCGCAATCGTGACAATTTCAGAACCCATAAATGAGAACATGGTGGTTAAAAGAGCTGCCAAGACTGGCCCCCAACCATTTGGCATAAAACCACCATGATCCCATAGGTGTTTAACCCCGCTGACTTCTGGATTTGGAGAGAAACCAAAGACAGCTGCGCAACCAAAGATAATAAATGCAATGATTGAAACAACTTTGATTAATGCAAACCAGAACTCAAATTCACCGTAATTTTTTACGCTAAATAAGTTCGTGACAGTCAGAGCGGCAGTAATAAGGAAAGCAAGTAACCAGATTGGAGCATCTGGCATCCAAGAATTAATAATGGCAGCAGCAGCATTGGCTTCAAATGGAATCACCAATACCCAGAACCACCAGTATAACCAACCAATGGTAAATCCAGCCCATTTACCAATTGAGCGGTCAGCATAGGTTGAGAAAGAACCGCTGTCTGGTTGAGAAACAGCCATTTCACCGAGCATACGCATCACGAGAACGACCAGTGTTCCTGCAATGATATACGCTAAAATAGCCGCAGGCCCAGCCGCAGCAATGGCATGTCCTGAACCAACAAACAGACCTGCACCAATTGCTCCCGCAATTGACAACATGGTGACATGGCGATTTTTTAAGCCTTGAGAGAGAGAGGCTTCATTTGCTTGCGTCATAAAAAAACCTTCAAAAATAAAAAATGGATTTATATCGAACCCACATTTGCCCTAGGGCACTATGGGTACGCAGCAAGGACTAGCCTAACTACTCTGCAAGGAAAAATGAGAGTGAAAATGTGTCGATCTCATCACTGAGACCGACACGACATTGGTTAAACCAACGACCCCAAAATTTTGAAAAAAAGCTGTCTGAGCAAATTTGCTACGACCGCAAATAGCGGCATGCACATGAAAAATTTGATGTGTTGCCATACGATTTTCCTTAATTCATAACTTAGATTTTCATGTGGTGATGAGCACAATCCAATCTGACCAATTTGCTTTCTCCTAAGTTGAATCTACCGAAGGAAGTGGCTTTCAACATGAGATCACATTTGTGTCTGTATACATCCAGTAACTTTAATTTGTCGTTTCGTTGTTGAATAAACTAGAGCCATTTCTCAATGTAAGGAAAGAGCCAATTCTATAATTAAACTTACAAATTGGTTCTATTGATTTAAAAAAGTGTGATTTTTCTAGTTTGTTTTGATCATTTGGTTTTTTTTATTTCTTTTAAAATTATGTATATACAAAAAACATATTGAATGATATTACTATTTAAAGTAAGCGTGAAAATTCGATTAAATATCATTTTTAAAAATACTAAAAATTTTTTAATAAAATAATTGAATTGGCTCCTTTAAACTAAATTTTGTAAGAAATAGGTTGATTGCACTCTATTGGGGCGAATTAAAATCATGAGCCGATAAAACATAAAGTGCCTTAAAGTGGTTCATCGTAGCAAAGAGAGTCATGTAAGTGTTTAATCATGGTGCATTATTCTATGTTTGCTTGAATGTAGCGAAAGGTCTGAAAGGTCGAGAGATTTTATAAACCAATAAAAAACCCACAGATGTGGGCTTTTTATGCTGGCAGAAGGGTTTATCCTATCTTAGCCAAGATTCTTTTCTTCTTTTAACGCTGCTTGCTGTTCTTTACCCCAGTTAAATTTCTGAGCACATACACCCAAAATTACGATAAATAGAGCCAAGCCAGACGTATAGATGACTTCTTTAAAGTATGTTCCTTCAATCAGCATAGCGATAATTGCACCTACAATGGTGAAGATGACCGCATAGGTTAAACCCGGGAACAACCACATTTTGAACTCAAGTTTCTGACCTGAAGCTTCAATTTTTTGGCGTAAACGCAACTGTGAACAAGCAATCGTTAAGTAAACATACAATGCTGCTGTACCTGTTGCGAGCATAAAGATGTCATAAACATCCATACTGTTTGTTGCTGTTAAAATTGCAGCCAATACTGCAAAGATACAAGATACAAATACACCAACTGAAGGGCTACCTTTACTGTTGATTGAACCAAATGATTTTGGTGCATCACCACGTTTAGATAAAGAGAACAACATACGTGAACAGGTATAAAGTGCTGAGTTAAAGCAGCTACATACAGAAGTCAGTACTACAAAGTTAACGATATGACGTGCTTCAGGAACACCAAGCGCAGTCAATGTTACGCTGTATGTACCCCAAGTTGCATCTTTTAAAAGCGGGTTGTTATGTGGGATCAAACATACAGTAATGAACATTGAACCTACATAAAACAATAAGATACGCCAAACAACAGAGTTAGATGCTTTACGAATTTCACGTGCAGGATTATCTGATTCAGCCGCAGCGACAGTCACGATTTCTGCGCCAATATAGGCAAACATCACACCCAGTAAAGCGGTAATAATGGATGAGAAGCCATTTGGCATAAAGCCTTGTGCAGTGAGATTGCTAAAGCCTTGAGCACCTGGTTGGCTCCATGGCCACAAATGTAATACAGCCAAGCTACCGATCACCAAGAAGATCACGATGGCGATCACTTTGATTAAGGCAAACCAAAATTCAAATTCTCCATAACTTTTTACATTTTGTAAGTTAACGAGAATTAGTGCCCCAATCACAGCAAACATATATACCCAAATTGGGATGAGCGGGAACCAGCTATTTAAGATTTTCCCTGCAACATAGGCTTCCCAACCCATGAGCAGTGCCCATGAACACCAGTATAGCCAACCGATGGTAAAACCTGCCCAACGTCCAATCGCACGATCTGCATAAGTTGAAAAAGAGCCTGTATCTGGGTTGAGAACAGCCATCTCACCGAGCATACGCATAACAAGTAAAATCAATAAACCGCCAAGTGCATATGCAATTACTGCAGCAGGACCTGCCGAAGCAATGACGTTACCTGAACCAATAAATAATGAACCCCCAATTACACCTGCAATCGAGATCATTGTAAGATGACGTGACTTAAGCCCGTGCTTTAAGTCGGAGGTGTTGCCCTCATTTGCTTGCGTCATAAAAAACCTTCACAAAAAAGAAAAAAATGAATCGAATTGAACGCACAACTGCTTTAAGCGAAGTTGCATGTTCCGCAGCAAGCACATGCCTAGCTACCCTGCAAGTAAGAGGAAAAGGAGTTTGAGGCTGTAACATGCTGGGCAGTTACAGCAATATTGGAACAGAGGCGATCTAAACAGATCGTTTGATGACCAGTTGGATGGCGACCGCCGATTGTGGCGACATGCACATAAATTGCTTGATGTGTTGCCATATGATTTTCCTTAATTCATTACTTCGGATTTCGCGGATTTAAGCGCAAATGTCCTGCAAATTTGTTGTAAGACTCGATATTGGACTAAAGTCGAATTGGCTTTTGTTTCAACAGCGTGTGTGACAACAGTTGTGTATGCATACTTCCAGTAACTTTAATTTGTCGTTTAAGTGCCAAAGAAACGAGAGCCATTTAGGAATATAAGGAAAGAGCCAATGTGAAAACTTCATCAAAAAATTGGCACTAAAACCATAAAAATATTATGGGATTATTTTAACCAAAAAAAACAAAAAATAGATTAAAAATATTAATTTTCAATCATTTAACATAAATTCAATAGTGTTGTTTTTTTGTAAATAGATACTAAAAAATGCTTAAAAACATTAATTTAAAAAATACTAAGAATTTTTTTTAAAAATATTTAAAATAACGGTCAAAGAGCTTATTGAGCAAATAAAAAAGTCAGGCAGTGTTTCCACTCTCCTGACTTTCGGTTATGGCTTAAAAATTACCAGCCACCACGGTCACCGCCGCGATCGCCACCACCATGACCGCCACGGTCACCGCCGCCATCATAATGACCACCACCACCGCCATGATGTGGGCCATCTGCCCACCAGAATGGATCAAAGAGTGCACAGCCTGACATGCTGAGTACAGAAATCATCGCTAAGCTACCCAATAGCACTTTGACTTTTTTCATGATTGTCTCCTTATCACAACTGCGTACCTTAACTGATACACAGGCGGGAAAAATGAAGATATTGATAGATTTTGTTGTTTTATACTGTAAAAACACCAATAAACAGTTAAATTTTGCTGAAAAGCTAGGCGGGGCGTAGAAAACGTACGCTTTGCTGACAAATATGTTTGGTGAGTTGTTGAAGTTGTGGGGATTGTTGCTGCCAGTGATGCCAATACAAGGCGATATCTGTTTGAGCTTCGGGTAAGATTTCAACTAATTCACCCAGTTCAAGGGCTGTACCCAGTTGTACATCGGGAACAAGTCCATAGCCCAAATCTCGATGAATCGCATGCACAAATGCTTCTGAAGACGGAATGAAATGATAGGGGTAACTATTTGAAGTTAGACCATAAAGTTTCAGTAAAACATTTTGATGCATGTGGTCTTTATGATTAAAAATCACCGCAGGGGCTTGAGTCAGTGCTTGCCGATGAACGCCTGTTTTGAACCAACGTGCAATAAATGCAGGTGTTGCCACCATTTTATAGCGCATATAACCCAAAGGTTTAGCTAAACAGCCACGTAAGGGTTCAGTTTCAACTGAAATACAGGCATGAACTTGTCCTGCTTCGAGTAGTGCGTGTGTGAGTGATTGATCATCAATTCGAATTTCTACAGCGATTTTTTGTTGAATCACCATTTGTTGTAAGCTTGGAAGTAGCCATGTCGCCAATGAGTCGGCATTGCTGGCAATAATCAGTTTAATAAACTCAGAATCGGCTTGTTTGCCTTGCAAACTCTGTAAAAAATTTTGTTCCATAAAACGTTGGCGTTGTAAGTATTGCAGAAGTTGTTCACCTGCGGGAGTGGTTTGGCACGGACGCCCGCGGATCAGCAGCATTTGCCCAAGTTGGCGTTCAAGTGCTTGGACACGTAAAGATACCGCTGAAGCGGTTAAGTGAAGCTGTAAACTGGCATATTCAAAACTTCCAGTTTCTGCGACAGCGAGAAAAGCTTGGCATTGTTTACTGTCGAGCATTGCATAATCCAACTGAGTTTTTTTTAGATATGACTAGATTAACTTAAAATTATTTATTTTTTAGAAAAAATGAAAAATGATTTAAGCTTGACAAAGCAACGATGAGAAAAATAAGAAAAATGACACACTTTTGGGGTGGAAATGTGACTGGATTAAAAATGATAAAATAGCATTTTGGGGAGCGAAGTATTATGCACCAAATTAAAGCAATTTTATATTTATATAAAATCGTTTGCTTGCAAGTTCGACAAAAATTGTTGAAAAATCTAGCAAATACAAATCAATATTTTAAATTTAAGCGAGAGGAAAAATAATAGATTATTTTATTGATCTATTTTGGTGCGATTTTAATCAATAAGGTTAAACTTAATTAAGTGTTTTAATTTTAAGAGTTTAATTGTACTTTGTTGTGAAAATTGAATTGAGTTTTTTATGTAACTGGCTGTGGTAAATATATTTAAGTCCCCAATATGGTGCGAATGAATTTACAATGAAATTCAGAGAAATGTCATTTAATTGTCACAATACCGTCGCAAAATTTGCACAATCTTATGATATGTCGCAGACCTCATGAATCATCAGGCATCTATAGTGGCTGACACCCAACCAACGCCAGTCATTGCCCCAACAATCAAAAATTCTTCTAATAATATTCATGCTCCAACCCCTAGCTGGTTTAAATATGTTTTTGCTGTAGTCGTTTTAGCATCCCTGACCTATATCGGTGTACAGCTCACTTTCGATTTGTCTCAAGTTCCACCTTTAAGCCTGTTCTCATTCATCATGCTCGGTATGGCTTTGGTGATTGCTTTAGGCTTTGAATTTGTCAATGGTTTTCATGACACCGCCAACGCCGTTGCAACCGTGATTTATACCAACGCCATGCCTGCGCCTGTTGCAGTCATGTGGTCTGGATTCTTTAACTTTCTCGGTGTTTTAACTGCAAGTGGTGCAGTGGCTTACGGCATCATTGCGTTATTGCCTGTTGAGTTGATCTTGCATGTTGACAGTGGCGCTGGTTTTGCCATGGTGTTTGCTTTATTACTTGCAGCAATTATCTGGAATTTGGGCACATGGCTGTTTGGGATTCCTGCTTCAAGTTCACATACCATGATTGGTTCAATTATTGGTGTAGGCATCATGAACCAGTTGTTGCACTCGGCAACAGATGGGGTGAGTGGTGTTGATATGGGGCAAGTGCTAAAGGTTGCCAAAGCATTGTTCTTCTCACCGTTGATTGGTTTCGGTTTGGCAGCAGCAGCGTTCTTATTGTTAAAGTTGGTAATGAAAAAACGCCAAAAGGAATTGTTTGTTGCTCCTGAAGGTAATAAGCCGCCATCGTTCTTGGTACGTGTGTTACTGATCTGTACTTGTACAGGGGTAAGTTTTGCCCACGGTTCAAACGATGGTCAAAAGGGTATGGGCTTGATCATGCTGATTTTGATCGGGATTGTACCGCTTGCCTATTCACTCAATAAAACCATGGATCCTGCGCAAGTTCAGTCTTTTGCAGCATTGTCAGAAAAAACCGCGCATATTCTGGTGGCTGATCAACCGAATATGCCTGAACTGCAAGCCCGTGATGTTTTAACCAAGTTTATTCAAACGCATCAATATAACCAGAAAGTCATGCCAGCAGTCGCAAGTTTGTCGAACCATTTGGGTGAAGCGGTTGCGAGCTATGGCAGCATGTCAAAAGTACCTGAGAAAGCAACCGTTAACTTGCGCAATGATATGTACTTGAGCAATGCCAGCTTGAAAGAGTTGGATAAAGGCAATCACTTGGCACAATTGTCACCTGCACAAAAAGCAACGGTTGATGACTACCGTAAGAATATCGATAAAGCCACTCAATACATTCCAACATGGGTAAAAGTAGCCGTGGCATTGGCGCTTGGTCTAGGCACCATGGTCGGTTGGAAACGTATTGTGGTGACGGTTGGGGAACGTATTGGTAAAACACATTTGACGTATGGTCAAGGGATGTCGGCTGAGCTAGTCGCGATGGGGACGATCATTGCTGCGGATAAGTTTGGTTTACCTGTCAGCACCACGCATGTCTTGAATAGTGCCGTAGCAGGAACCATGACCGCCAACAAATCAGGTTTACAGTGGGGAACCGTGAAAAGCATCCTGATGGCATGGGTATTGACCTTGCCATGTGCAATGGTGCTTTCTGCTTCATTATTCTGGGTATTTCTACAATTCGTTTAAGAGATAACTCGCTGTAAAAAAGACCTCATAAGAGGTCTTTTTTTGTTTTAGAGATCGATGACATCGGCAAAGCTTGCTCCGAGTAACTGTGCCAAATCTTGTGGGGACAAACCAATATCCAAACCACGTTTGCCACCGCTGACATACATTTTCGTTAAAGCTTGTGCGCTAGCATCAATCACGGTTTTTAAGCGTTTTTTCTGTCCCAATGGACTAATTCCACCGACCAAGTAACCTGTGAGGCGTTCAGCATCTTTCGGGTCTGCCATGTGCAGTTTTTTGCAACCTAATGCGGTCGCTACTTTTTTTAAGTTCAACTGATGCTGTACAGGCAAGACAGCCACGAAGTGATTTTTATCATCCGTCACCAATAAAGTTTTAAACACTTCATGGACGGCTAAATTCAGCTTTTCAGCCGCTTCAAGTCCAAAGCTTTTGGCATTGGCATCGTGCTCATATTCATGCACGCTAAATGTAATTTTTTTCGATTGGAGTAATTTACAGGCAGGGGTCATCGGGAAAACTCTGATGCAAATAAGAAGCTTGGCATTATAGTCCTGTTTTGACTTGAGCATTGCAGATTGATGGATAAATGTATGTGTAACGCAAATCAGATGCAAATGTGGTGCGCTTTTGTACAATCGTTACACTCAAAAGCTTAATTCTCAATTAATATTTAAAAGCTATGATTTTAGCCCGCAAAAATCCAAGCGATGATGATCAAAAAAACTGATTTTCAGAGGAAACCCGAGTAGAATCCGCCTTTCGTTTTTTCTCTAGAAAGGCACCGCCTCAACTCGACTTATGATGTTTTTCAAGGAATTCTTATGTTAGCGCTAGATACACAACATGTTCGGATGAATCAGCATGCTGTAGATAAAGCTCAGGCGTTGCAATGTCTAGTGGATATTTTAGTTGAAGATCAACTGGTTAAGCCTGAGTACATTCAGGGTTTGCTTGGACGTGAGCAACAAAGTGCAACTTACTTGGGGCAAGGTATTGCCATTCCGCATGGAACACCACAGTCGCGCCAGTATATTTTAGAGACTGGGGTGCGTTTAGCTCACTTTCCTGAAGGCGTAGTCTGGGATGGTGAAAACAAGATTTATTTGGCAGTGGTGATTGCTGCAAAGTCAGATGAACATTTACAAGTTTTACAAATTCTGACCCGAGCTTTGCTCGATGATGTTTCTGAGCGCGTGAAAAATGCCGAATCGGCTCAGCAAATTATTGAACTTTTACAGGCACAGCCGCCATCTTTGGCATTGCATGAAAACTTGATTGCGACCAAAGTAGCTGTGTCGGATCTGGATGATTTTATCTGGCAAGCCAGTCAATTGTTGAAACAACAAAAAATGGTGGAATGTGGCTTCCTGAGCCAGTTACAACCCAAAAATATGATTCACTTGGGTGAAGACCTTTGGTCGATTACTGCGAGCCAGCATGTGTTGAGCCCTGCGGTCAGCATTATCCAGGCTGAACAGCCGATTCAGTATCAAGGTCAGCAACTTGGTACGTTGTTGTGTATTGCTAGCAATCCACAGCTCGACATGACCCAGTTTAACCGACTCATGGACATTTTCTTTGATCCTGAGCAGTTACAAAGCTTGAGTCAGCAAAAAGATGCGCAGCAAATTGCCCAGCTGATTGGTGCAGAAATGATTCCTGATTGGGCATCACAGCGTGTGGTACTGGCGAATGCCCATGGGCTGCACGCACGACCTGCAACTCAGTTGGTCAATAGCTGTAAGGCTTTCCAAGGTGAGATTCAGGTGTCTGTCGATGGTGGGCAGTTTGTATCGGCGAAAAGTCTAACTAAATTGTTGTCTTTGGGCTGTAAGCGTGGACAAACCCTGACGTTTATTGCTGAACCTGAAACTGATGCCGTTGCTGGATTAGCAAGCGTGATTGCCGCCGTTCAACAAGGTCTAGGTGAAGAAGTTGGGCCAGTTCAGGAAACTGCAACAGCGGCGCAGCCTGTTCAGAGCATTGTGGTTGAAGAAGAAACCCAAGCAATACCTGATCAAAGTCACGGGATTGCAGCATCGGCTGGTTTGGCGTTTGGCCCTGCACATGTGGTGAAACCGCGCAAGTTCAAATATGACCGTTTTGGTTCAAGCCTGAAAGCGGAAAGCGAAAAGCTCGATATCGCGATTCGTCAGGTCAAAAATAGCATTCGCCAGTTTATTGCTCAAAGCTCAATTGAAGCAATCAAACAGATTTTCATGGCACATTTGGAAATGCTGGATGACCCAGATTTGATTCAAAGCGTACAACGTGGCGTGCAGCAAAATTTATCTGCTGCCGCTGCATGGCATGAACATATTGAAGCGGCTGCCAAAGCACAAGAATCACTGAATGACCATTTGTTGGCTGAACGTGCCGCAGACTTACGTGATATTGGCGAGCGTGTTCTTGCGGTCTTGTGTGGTGCGCCAGAAATTACCGAGCCGCAAGAACCGTACATTTTGGTGATGCATGATGTTGGGCCAAGTGATGTGGCACGTCTTAACAAAGATCGTGTTGCAGGGATTTTGACGGCTGTTGGTGGGGCAAGCGCGCATAGTGCGATTGTAGCCCGTGCTTTAGGCATTCCTGCGGTGGTCGGTGCAGGCTCAGCAGTGCTGAATATTCCCAATCACAGCGTTGTGCTGATCGATGGAGATACAGGCGAATTCATCGTCAAGCCTGAAGCTGAGCGCATCGAACAGGCGATTGCTGAACGTGAGCGTCAACGCCAACTGCGTGAGCAGGCCGAGCAGCATTGTTTGGAACCTGCAATGACGTTAGATCAGCATGCAATCGAGATTGCAGCCAATATTGGGAAAGTACAAGCGACGGCTCAAGCAGTTGAGCATGGTGCAGAAGCCATTGGTTTATTGCGGACTGAATTGGTGTTTATGTCGCATAACAGTGCGCCAAACGAAGCCGTTCAAGAAGCAGATTATCGTGTGGTGTTTGACGCTTTGGCAGGTCGTCCGTTGGTGGTACGTACTCTCGATGTTGGTGGTGACAAACCATTGCCATATTTACCGATTGCACCTGAAGAAAATCCGTTCTTGGGTTTACGCGGTATTCGTTTGACTTTGCGTCAACCCGAATTACTGCGTCAGCAACTGGTCGCGTTGCTTAAGGCTGCGGATAATCGTCCTTTACGCATTATGTTCCCGATGATTGGACGTGTAGAAGAATGGCGTGAAGCCAAAGCCATTTTGGATGAAGTCCGTGCAGCGCATCCGTGTGAACACCTTGAAGTGGGTATCATGATTGAAGTACCTGCGGCGGCATTGCTCTCGCCAATTTTGGCGCAGGAAGTCGATTTCTTTAGTATCGGCACCAATGACCTGACCCAGTACACCATGGCAATTGACCGTGGACACCCTGTGTTGTCGGCTGAGGCGGATGGTTTGCATCCAAGCGTTTTATTACTGATTGACCAAACTGTACGTGCTGCACATCAGCATGGTAAATGGGTCGGTATTTGCGGTGAATTGGCAGGCGACCCTAAAGCTGTCCCAGTATTGATGGGACTTGGGGTGGATGAGCTGAGTATGTCGAGTACCCGTATTCCATTGGTCAAAGCACAGATTCGACAGTTAAATTTTGCTGACTGTCAGCAATTGGCACAACGTGCGTTAGCTTGTGACACTGCAACCGCAGTCCGTAATTTAGTTGAGTAAGTGGTATGGCAAAAATTTTAACAGTGACTCTCAATCCTGCGATTGATGTCACTTTACAGCTAGACAACTTGCAGGTCGGTGAAGTCAATCGTCATCATGCGGTTGTCAGTCATGCTGCGGGTAAAGGCTTAAATGTCGCACAAGTGCTGAAAGATTTAGGGCATGATGTCATCGTGACTGGCTTTTTAGGTGCAGACAATCGTCAAATTTTTGATGCACACTTTGCTCAAGAAGGCTTTGAAAATCAGTTTGTCTATGTGGCAGGCGAAACCCGCCAAAACATTAAAATTGCGGAAGCTTCAGGTCGTATGACCGATATTAATGGCAAAGGTGTCCAAATTGATGCGATTGCCAAACAGCAATTATTTGACAAAATTCAAAGTCTTCTGACTCATATTGAGATTGTGGTGATTGCAGGAAGTTTACCACCAGGTTTTGATGCCAATGAGCTAAAACAACTGATTGAATGGTTGAATCAGCAAGGTAAAAAAGTCGCTGTAGACACCAGTGGTCAGGCGTTAAGTGCAGCAATTGCAGCAAATCCGTGGTTGATTAAACCCAATGGTGATGAGCTCACTGAAACTTATCATTTGCCTGCTAGCACTTATCTTGAACAGCAGCAACTTTTCCAGTCGATTGGGCATATGCAAATTCAGCATATTATTGTTTCAATGGGTGAGGGTGGTGTGAACTGGTTACATCCAACTCATCCCTTACATGCTCAAGCACCAAAGGTACAGGTGAAAAGTACAGTCGGGGCTGGGGATTCTTTGGTTGCGGGAATGATTCATGGCTTATTAACGTATTACAGCCCTGAAGAAATTTTAAAAACTGCAACAGCAATTGCCAGTCATGCTGTGACCCAAATCGGGTTTCAAGTCCCAGATCTCTCTGTCATTGAAGACTTGAAGCAAAAAATTGCCATCAATTCGTTGAGCTAGGATTATGTCAGACATTCATCAGATTTTATTTGTACCGCATAGTGCTGAACAGCCCATCAATGCATTGATTTTGGCAAAGAAACTTGTACAGATTGCCCAAAAAGCAGGGCATCAGGCTCAGGTTGTTGAAGAGCTTGAGCAAGTTACTTCGTTGCCTGCCGATGTGGTTGTGGTGCTTGGACAGAAATTACCTAAGTTACCGCTTGCTGACACGCAAAAAGTGGCCTTGATTGATTTGGATCAGGCACAGCAAGATCCAAATGCGTTATTGCAACAGGCTTTGGCGACTGCTCAAACAGTTACAGAGCTTGCTGAACAACCGCAGCAAGCCAACACAGAAGCGCGCAAATTTGTTGCGATTACCGCTTGCCCAACAGGGGTTGCCCATACCTTTATGGCGGCAGAAGCACTACAACATGGTGCCACGAAACTGGGCTATGAGATTCATGTAGAAACTCAGGGTTCTGTTGGTGCAAAGAATATTTTGTCTGCTGAAGCCATTGCTGATGCAGATATCGTGATTTTGGCGACGGATATTGAAGTCAATACCGACCGTTTTGTGGGCAAGCGCGTATATCGTTGTGGTACAGGCTTTGCGCTCAAACAAACCGATAAAGCCTTTGCGAGCGCGATCAAAGAAGCAAAAGTTTTAGAGTCGGGCAAACAGCAGACAACTGCAAACAGCGAAGGCTCGGAAAAGAAAGAAAAAGTTGGCATTTATAAACATCTGCTGACAGGTGTGTCTTTCATGCTGCCAATGGTGGTCGCAGGTGGTTTAATCATCGCGATTTCTTTCATGTTTGGTTTAAACCCTGTTGATGGTAGCTTTGCAGCATCTTTAAAACAGATTGGTGTTGCTGCATTTACCCTCATGGTACCCATGCTGGCAGGTTATATTGCCTATTCGATTGCTGATCGTCCTGGTTTAACCCCTGGTCTGATTGGTGGCTTGCTGGCAGCCCAATTGCAAGCAGGCTTCTTGGGTGGTTTGGTCGCAGGTTTCTTGGCGGGTTATATTGCGTTGTTTCTTGCCAAAAAAGTCAAACTGCCTTCAAGTTTGGAAGCCTTAAAGCCGATTCTGATTATTCCATTGCTGGCAAGTTTGGCGGTTGGACTGATCATGATTTATATCGTGGGGCATCCAGTTGCTGAACTCTTTGATTTATTAAAAGAGTTTCTTGCCACGATGGGAACAACCAATGCCATGATTATGGGCGTAGTCTTGGGCAGTATGATGTGTATTGATTTAGGTGGCCCGATCAATAAAGCAGCCTATGCCTTTACGGTGGGTTTGCTGACATCACAAACTTATGAGCCTATGGCGATTACCATGGCGGCAGGTATGGTGCCACCACTCGGTATGGCGATTGCGACATTCTTGGCGAAAAATAAATTTGCCAAGTCTGAGCAAGATGCAGGTAAAGCGGCGATTGTCTTGGGGTTGTGCTTTATTTCTGAAGGGGCGATTCCATTTGCAGCTAAAGACCCGATTCGTGTGATTCCATGTACGATTGCAGGTGGAGCGGTGACAGGTGCACTGGTTGCCATGTTTAAATGCCAGTTGGTGACTCCGCATGGTGGTATTATTGCGTTAGTGATCCCTAACGCGATTAATCATCCTTTGCAATACCTCATTGCAATTGCGGTTGGAAGTTTTGTGACAGGTATTAGCTATGCAGTCATTAAGCAGCGTGAAACAGTCAAGACTGTAACGGCTTAAATTAGAAACTGCTCAAACCTAAAAGACTGAATCTCCAAAGAGCTTCAGTCTTTTTATTTACAGGTCAGGACGCATATGTCCACCCGATAGAATTAAGGCTAATAAGAGGCTAACTTTCAGTAGACCTGCACTTAAAAGAATCCGATCATATTTTTTGAACCATAGTTTCATAGCAAGCAATCATCCCTTTTGATCTAAAGCATATCGAAACGCAGTTAGCAAATAGCTTAAAAATAAAAATGTTAGGAAAGTAGGTATAAATTGTGAGAATAAGTATGTTTTGTGAGCATAAATTACAGACTTTCCAAGACCAATTGAATGCTTTCTCTCGTGCTTTAAAAGTCAAATTGATTAAATATTAATCAAATGGTATCTTAAATTGTAACCATGATGTGATACGTTATATCGTTTTTAAATCAGAAATATAGATAACATTAGGCAGTAAAAATTAGCATTGTAAATTTAGAGATGTCTAAAATTTGTTACAACCCTTTCATACATCTTAAAAGCTTTCTCTCTACAATGGCACGCTGTTGATGTTTTGATGGAAAAAAATAGGTTTTTGTAATGATACATGCTCACCATGCGGTTCATGCGCATAACTCTCACACCCATTCAGTTCAGGTTCACGTTCGCCATGCATCTTCACGTGATATAAAAAAACCAGAGCATGTTCAATCTCAGCGTAAAGCACATCATAGCAAAAACGTGAAATATCGAATCGATCAACAATCTACTCTAGATGCACAACGTATTAATGTTTCTAAATTTTCAATCAAGTTAGAAAGTATCTCTGCACGCCGTAGTTCTGAAAAATGTGCACGTAATGTGCGAATTGCTTTGCAAACTGCAGGTGCTGATGTTTCTAATCATCCGATTGCCGCAGCAGATTGGGGGCGGACTTTAGAGAAAAATGGTTATAAACAAATTAAACCTGCATTTAATCGACCACAGAAAGGTGATATTTATATCATTGATGCAACAAGTGACCATGTTTATGGACATATTGCAGGATATACTGGATCAGAATGGATCTCAGACTTCCGTCAAAGTGGTTATGCGGTATATAAAGAAAAAGATGTTGAATATCATTATTATCGGTTAGAGCCTACAACCGAACTATAATCTAGGCAGCAATAAAAAAGGTCTAAATCTAAAGATTTAACCTTTTTTGAGAATCGCGAAACGAAAGATACGACCAGCTAAAGGGATGGAACGCTTCGCCATTTCTTGTGCGCCATGTGCTTCAATTTTTTTGGCACAGGCAAGAACATCTTTCCCTTTAATTTGGTCAATTGGCATATTGCCCAAAGTAGGAAAAAGGTCTTTTTCAAATACAGATAAATCACGTAAATAAGTCGTTTCTTTAATGACAGCTTTACGATCTTCCACCCATTCCATAGCAAGCGCTTTAAAAAGTGTATTTTCATTGACCTGTATTTTCTTTTGTTTTTTGCTTCATTGGGATTAATCCCATCTTTCAGTCCTAAGCGAGCCTCATCTCTGGCACGGCAAGCCTGAGCCAATGTGGTCTCTGGATATGTACCAATACTGAAAATGTTTTCTTTACCATTAAAACGGAATTTCATTCGCCAATGTATACCACCCCATGGCGTGACTTCTAAGTACATACCTTTTTCATCAGCATACTTGGTTTTCTTCTCTAATGGCTTGATTTTTCTGAATTGATCGCCTGTGAGGATTACTATTTTTTCGCAGAATTGGGGGTATAATTTTGGGGGTAATTTATTATTCCCACAGTGATATCCCCAACTATATCGGGATTGCAATAGATGGAATGGATCGTATTAGACATAAAAAAAGCCTAAACCCTTTAGATTTAAGCTTTTTGAAATCCTGCAGGACATTGCAGGAATAAAATCTGGCGAGAGAGGGAATCATATTTTCTGTATAAGATTTTGATAAAAATAAAATAAAGATTTTATATTTTTAATTTATCCCCCAATTGTCCCCCATTAAGAAAATACAAATTTAATTTTAAAACAGTATTAATAGTAAAAGGCTCTGATCAGAGCCTTTTACTATATAGATAGAACCCAACCCTAGATATTTCCTGTGTATTCTTTCCACAAATAAGTAATACTATTGCCTCTATAACGATAAAAACCAAGTGGTTCATGTACGCGTTCAATCAGTTGTAACCATGCCTTTTGAACCGTACCTTGTCCATCATAGCAATGGGTGTATTTTGGCTCTGGAAAAATTCCTTGTAGCTGATAATCCAAGCAAACTATTTCCCATTGTTCTTGCAATAAAGGTAAATAATCTATTTTATCGCCAAGTATATAAATGAATGCTTGTGCTGTTAGATGATGATCAAGCCCTTTAACGATGTGCCACTGAATATCATAAAGTTTACCTGCGAGCTGTTTTGAAGCATGTAGCCATTGAAAGTATTTTTTCAGTACTTTTACTGAATCTTTTTCCGCATCTTCCTGCGTCATATAATGTGGAGGGTTAGTTTGAGCAATTAATGGTAGCTCTAAGAAAATACAATTGGCTTGTTCTTGGGTTTGCATGACACGTCTGAAAACTGTCTTTTGTTCATTGCGAAGTTTTTGGATTTGGGCTTGAAATTTATTTGCTTGAAGTTTGGCTTTAGCTGTATAGAGTTCAGCACGTAAACAACGGAATAAATTTTCCCATATATGATTAGGAACTGGCTGGAGTGATCTCATGAGTTGTGAGTTTTCAACAGCAAATTTATGGAAAACCTTGAGATAAGGATTTGTTTCAAATCCATTAAAAAGATCTACAAACTGTGAAAACAGTGGCATTTGCTGGAGCGCAAAATAACACAATGGATTCATTAAAGGATTTGGGTAAGCCAAGGTTGGCTTTGGAAAGACTTTAATCGTATCTTGCTCTAGCTTTTTTTGAAAATCAATTAATCCAAATGCCGTTTGCTCAAAGTATCCATTGGCGTATGGTGGACGTGTTATTTTGATATCAAATGATAAGTTTACATGGTTATTGGGGTAAACATTCGGTGGTGTTTGAGTATGATTAATAAATAAAGGTTGTGCGTTGGGTACAAATACTTGGTTCATATTGAAAATCTCTGTAATAGGGTTAAATAGATCAATAATGTTTGGTCAGGTTTGGGCGACCCATTTTGTTACGTAGATGAGGTGAAACGCCTGTATTTAATGTTTTGACGCGTTCTAAGCTGCTATGTAAGACGTACTGCTCAAACTTAGCAAAGTAGTGAATAACTTTCGCAATGTTGTCGTACTTAGTCTGATCATCACGGTTGATTACACCTAAAGCATCGTATTTGTACTTCTTACGATTCTTGCTGGAATTACAGTTAAAATAGCTATGCTTACCATCAATTTGCTTATCCCACATTTCACCAATCATTCGACCTAAGCTAATGTCTTCACGATGCTTGCTACCACAAAAAAAGAAAAAGCAATGAATGTGTAAAGCCTGATCTACGCCTTGCTCAAGCTTCCAAACGTAGCCTTTTAAACGCATAGACTTACTGCGACGTAGTTTCTGTAAAATTATATGGAAATGCTTTACAGTTTCTTTAGGCGTAAAGTGCTTTTTGTCTATAGGTAAATATAGATCAATACGCACACCAACTAAGCGCGAGTATTTTTTACGTAGTTTATCGATGTATCTCAGTACGTTTTTTTTACGCTTTCTTGCCATCTTTCGACGATCATTTACACGTTGTACAAATTTTTCATCTTTTAAGCCTTTAAAAATCTCTTTAACAAGGGAATTAGCGATTATTGCTACAGAATTTTTATGACCTGCCGGTATTACATTTGCATTTATTACGTTGAGCTGATCATTCGGGTACTTAATTAAATCGAATAGACAATTCTGATCATTTGGAAGCACTTGATTAAAAGAGAATGTTACTAAATCATATTCTTCACACTTCAAATGCATTGGCGATTTCAATTGCTTATTAGCAAGTAAAAAGCTTCGTATCAATTCCAGTAACTCGGGATAAATCAATTCCCAATGATCTGGAACTAATTGATTTTGTTTTGACTTAATCCAGCCATAGAGGTAAGTCGCATGATGTTTCTTAATTTGATTACATATGAGGATTGCATATAGACAAGCAACAATTTGCGGGTCTAGCTGTTGTTTACAGAGCAGATTGGTTGTCAGTAAGTTTCGTACTTCAGCACTGTTATCTGCATCATCTGAGTAAGCATGTTCTAGCTCAATGCCTGTACTGACTTCATCATAAGGTTCTGATAATGATTCTTCATTTTCTACTTCAACTGATTGCTCTAACTCTTCTGAAGGGAGGGAGGCATCGATTAATTCAAATCTACTTATATCTTTTAGATTAGGTGTAAGATCAATTTCTATGGTGCTCATAGATATAGCTCCAATCGGTAATAAAATACGGATTGCTGCCATCTGATTTATAGTATGTGTAGAATCTAAAAATGATAATTAATATATTGAAATCAATAATTTATTCATATAAGTTTAATTGTTCTTATCAATCAAAATTATATAGAATCTATTATTTATATTATGTATAAATATATAGATATATCAATCATATAGAATACATATGCCAAAATCAGAGACAGCAATGGTTAACAAGGGGACTTAAGATCAAGCCCCATCGGTAATGTCGATATATTTCTGTTACTACGTGAGTGAAAAGATAAGCACTTAAGGCTTATGCTTTTTTATCTAGTAACCATGCATAAATTTCGTGTTGGAACCAGCCTACTGATGAGACTCCAATTTTTATGGGCGTGGGGAAATCTTTGTCATACCTTCGACTTCGTGGATTGAGTTTTTCATAGACTGAACTACGAGATATTCCACATATTTCGGTGACTGCTGGTAAGCGTAGGATTTTTACTTCAGTAGATTGTTCTAAATTCATTGTGTTTGCTCATTAAATTGTCTATTGAACAAAATTATTTTGGTTTAAATTAACTAGTACAAACAGACCAACTTTTGCGTCAAAAATTTGAAATGAGATAGAAAAATGATTAAAAATATTTTTTTTTATTTGACTGATTCACAAATTGATGAATATACGAATGAAAAATTACTGAATGATCCAATTTATCGAAAATACTCTAAGAATAAAAATTATAAAAAAATGAAAAAGTTAGAAAGTGTAGTTAAAAATGTGATTGAAGAAAGTATCAGTGAAAATTCTAATTTAACTAGAGAGATAAGAAGAAAATCAATAGTTTATAATTTAAATAAAAAAATTGAAGTTTTAAAAAATATAATCTTGAATCAAAGAAGCAACGAATGGAGGGAGTTGTATCAATGGTTAAATGAAATCCATAAAAAAAATGTAGAACCGTGTTTGACAAAAGATGTATTTACAGAAGGTGCTCAAGAGTACTTATGGGGAGGTGCCGATGATGATGGACTCATGAGGCGTGAACACTTTGAGTTGGTCAAGAAAATTTATCATACAATTCAATATGGGCGACACGATTCATTTATCAATATTGGGCATTCATTAATTAAGCCTGACAAAGCAGAGATACGAATAAAGGAAATCGTCAAATTATTTAATCAAGAGCTGGATAAAAATGCGATCATTAAGCATAAATTTATAAATTTTATAAAACATTATGATTTACATGGTTTTATATGTACCCCTGATTTTGAAAAGTTCTTTTGTGATTGGTGGGATTATGCTCAATTTTTAATTGAGGAAAAAGGAAATTATTTAAATATTAGAGACTTGGAGATGGAAGTCGTGAATAATCTTAATTACTTTCCTGAACATATAGAGCCATTAAACTTGGTGCCAAATTTATACCGTCGGAATGTGAATGTTTCAAATGGTTATTTAGCGAACTCTCAGGCAACTGAGTTAAAGTTGACTTATGATTTACCAGTAAGAAGCCAAATTCCAATTGAACATATAATTAATAATTATTTAAATGAACTTAAACACTTCTTTTCTAGGTATGCTGAAGAGAATTTTGATTTTCAAGAACGAGTGATTGAAATTAGTAAATTGCAGACACAATTTCAAAGTATGTTGCATAAAACACTAAAGTCGATCGATGAGACGGATTTAAATAGTAGAGTCGTTGAGATACTATATTTGAAATGGTCTTATGAGCGGGAAGACACATATACTCCTTTTGAATTTATGAAAGAATTGGTTAAATTTTTTGATAAAAAAATAGAACGGACTATAGAATACAATTTCAGATTAGATGATAAGTTGTCTACAGATGCTGCAAGAATCTGGATAAAAGCTGTAAATAGAGATGTGGCTGGAAACCATGAAACTTATAATTTGTATGATTTTTCAGTTGGCTCTATAAGACAAAAGCTAGGGCGAAGCCTAAAAAGATTCTAAGCTATATGTCAAAAAATGGCTTGCACAAAAAAAACGTTATTTCTCTAGGGCAAAGACTCATCTTTACATTCATCCAAATTGCCAAAATTGCGGTTTTTAGCATAAAATTGACCACACTGCTGGCTGGATCGGTCAGCAGTTTCGTCCAGTATAACATCAAATTTCACGTTACCAAACGCGTCAGAATTTGGTGTTTTGAATGCCTAAAAATTATAGGTACATGACAAGCTATTATTTGTACTGATGGCCACCTTATGCATATTTTCCGCAGCACAACCTAAATAGACCTGTGTTGCAGAACGAACCATAGTGCATATTCTTAAAATCATAAAAAAACCTTTGGTTCGACAGTTTCCCCGATTGATGAGAAACCCTGTTAATGTGGTGGGGTCATTATTGAGTGAAATAATATCCAACTTATCAACATAGCCTGTTATGGTACTTTGCGAAGGTTCACGACGAGCATAAACTTCAAATTGATCCTGAACAGTTTGAACTGTCTCAGTATTGGTATTACTTTGATCAGCATCATCCATAAATTTTGCATCGGTATCTGTACTCATGGCTTACGCTTGTCGTTCAGATGCACTCGGACTTGGTGCTACGATTGTGTCGGCTGCTTGAGGCTTTTCCTGATTTGGGCTACATGCCGTTAAACTGAATAGAAATGAACTGGATAAAAATATGGTTGAATCAGCTTCATGGCTGAATTTCTCTGATCTATTTTTATGCTGACATGGATGGAGTTTGACCTTGCATCCATGTCAGTAGATATTATTGTTGTGCCGTCGTGTTATAAAAAGTGGGCTATTTACATTTCCCTTGACGAACAGACTGAACCAGTCGAGGTTCAGTTTTATCTGCATCAAGGCGTAAGCAAATGGTTTTTTTGGTTTTTGCTGAGCTAGAAATCAATTCTTCGCCATGAATCGGGTTTGCTCCACCTGCATTATAGACTTGATAGCGTTTACCTGAGGTGGTTTTAAAACTAAACGCATCACCTGATTCACTAAAGCCTTCGATCTTTTTGACGATAACGCTGGCGGAATTCGGCTGAGCAAAGACTGAACCACAAAGCAGACTGAGGCTGCATGTGAGGATAAATTTTTTCATGGAAGTGTTCTCTTATTTATTTTCTAAAAATAGTGACTGGCCAAACAACGGCTTTACCCAGATTGTAGGCATAGCTTAAATGTGCGGTACTACTGCAATTCTTGAAATAGACCGAGCAAATGAAAGCAATGACAATATACCCGATGATTAAATAATTTTTCATAATACTTTCCTCTACTTATTTCTGACATTGCTGTACGGCATTTGCCATCACCACATTGAAGCCTTCAGGCGGTTGCATGGTTTCTCGAACGGTGACATCACTCATTTTTTCCATAAATTCAGGCGAGTAATGTTCTTCAACTTTGTCGTAAATGCAGGAGCAGGTTGAACGATCTAAACCACCTGCCTGACAGCCTGCTTTAAAGTCTCGTTTGACTTTACTTTCGCAGCCCAGCAGTAAGGTGCTGGTGAGTGCAAAGGCAATCACCACAAAGCAAGATTGATATTTCATAGGTATTCCAATTCATTGTTATCTATTGTTTTCAAATCATGTGGATGGTTTTATTTATGCCAGCCTGCGAGATAAATCAGTAGCCATAATGCACCGAGCAGTAAAATAAAGCCCGGCCCCAAAGCCACCACAACGATGACAATTAAGATGAGCTGTGCAATCAGTTTCATGATGTTGTTCCAGCACAAAGCTACCCCTGAATCAGCAACTCAGTGGTTGATCCATGCCTTAAAATCAATTAATGCACAGTGTGAGAACACAATGATGGAATAGGAATAAAAGGTTGCAGCGGTGGTGCAAGAGAAGAAAGCACAGTAAATTGCGTCATGATTGACTCCTAGATGTATAGAAGTTCTACCGCATCACTGCTAAATAATGGTGGCAGAACGAAAAGGGGTTAGCAGACTGGACATCTAGAACCAGCACGCGCGAACGCGTCCCCCTCCCGTTCTACCGCAAAGGGGGACGAGAAGGTTTTACGCACGTAGAGAATACTCAGAAGAATAAACCCTGATGCGCTAGATGAAACGGTCTGCTAAAACCGACTGACAATGTAGGTCAGCCCTTGCATGATAATCGTTGATAAAAAACAGGTCAATTCATCCCAGTATCAAGCCATTAAAATTTATCGTCATAGTGCTTAGAAACAGCACATTCTAAAAAATTACAGATACATATCATCTGAATGAGAGCGATATAGCTGATTTCACATCAGCCATATCCAATACCCGAATTTAGGTTGTGCCTGCTTTCCCCCAAAGCAGGCTTTTTTTATTCAGCTCATTTAGCCATAGGAAAAATTCAGATGAGTTTGTCATGCCCTTATTGTCAGTCCCGCGATACGGTACTGCTTCAATCCCCACATTATTTCCCAATCACCCCGTCATCCAATTCAAACAGCAATCCCGCCATGTCTCCGATGGCACTGGCAGCTTTAGGCGTCAGCATTTCCAAAAGCCTGAACCTTCCTCCGATTGCAGGAGCATTGGTCGGTGTATTGATCGGTGGCGTCTGGATGTTGATGACTGAAGACGATGCACAAAGAAGTACATCACCGATTTCGATTCAACATTACTACTGCAACGACTGTGATCGAGATTTCAGTCCAAATATTCGCAATTCATCTTTTTAGTATTGAACCTTTTACGGTTCATCCATTCATTTGGATGAAAACACACTTTTTATAGGAATTATTTTATGGCACATCTGATTGAAAATATGGCGTATGTTGGTGCAACCCCTTGGCATGGTCTCGGCAATCAACTCACTCAAAATCAACCGATTGAAGTCTGGGCACAACAAGCGGGGATGGATTGGCGGATTGAATCCTCCAATGTCAGCTATATGGCGCAGAATGATCGTGGACAAAGCCTGATCTTGCCATTCGAGGAACAGCGAGTGTTATATCGCTCTGATACCCATGCACCCTTATCCGTCGTCAGTCAACGCTATCAGGAAGTTCAACCTTTAGAGATTCTGGAATTCTATCGTGACTTAACTGAACAGGCGGGCTTTGAGTTGGAAACCGCAGGGGTACTCAAAGGCGGTAAGAAGTTCTGGGCTTTGGCAAAAACGGGACAAACCTCAGCGCTCAAAGGCAAGGATGTCAGTAATGGCTATATCTTACTGGCAACCGCATGTGATGGCACCTTAGCCACCACTGCGCAATTCACCTCGATTCGGGTGGTGTGTAACAACACTTTGGCGATTGCCCTAAAAGGACAAAGCAGCAGTGTAGGGGTGGTCAAAGTCCCACACAGTACCCGCTTTGATGCCGAGAAGGTCAAACAGCAACTCGGCATTTCAGTACGGGCATGGGATGAACACATGTATGAAATGAAACAGCTTAGTCAGCGTAAAGTAACACAAACCGAAGCAGCGGCTTATTTCGATGCGGTGTTTAACAACAGCAGTCTCAGCATTGCTGATCAGGACGATAGCATTATTCAGTTCTATCGTAATGTTGCCACTCAAGCACAAAGTCACCCAACAGGCAAAGCCGAGAATAAAACCGAACCGAATGGGCGGGCTTTATCCAAAGTCATGAGCATGTTTAACGGTCAGGGGCGGGGTGCTGAACTCAGCTCAGCCAAAGACACAGCTTATGGTTTGCTGTGTAGCATTACCGAATTTACTGATCACGAACGTCGTGCCATGAGTCAGGATCATCGCCTAGATTCGGCTTGGTTTGGGGCAGGTGCTGCCCTGAAACAACGGGGACTGGAACAGGCTTTACGTCTGATTGCCTAAGCTTGATCGCTGTCCACTGTACAAGCTACCGCTCAAGCTAGCGTATAAGCCAGCCAACTCTGATCTTCAAATCATCAAAGCCTTTTACCTATTCGATTGCATTCAAAGCTGTGTCTTCGGACACAGCTTTTTTTATGCCCAAAATTTAACAATGACAGGAAATTCGTATGAATACAGCAATTTCAAATCCATCTACATCAACTCAAGCTGCCCTAAATAAGCAACGTCCGAAACTGTTTACTGCCAAACGCTTTGTCGATACCAAAAAACTCAGCCAAGCTGAATGGCTAGAAGTGCGTCGGCAAGGCATTGGCAGCAGCGATTGCGCTGCGGCATGTGGGCTGAATCCTTACATGTCGATGTTAGAACTATGGATGATTAAAACTGGACGGATTCAACAAAACCTCGAAGATGATCATCAAGGGCATGCACCCTTGTACTGGGGTAAACAGCTAGAGCCACTGGTTGCGGAATACTACAGCCTGAATACCCAACATAAAGTCAGACGTGTCAATGCCGTGTTACAGCACCCTGATCCAGATAAGCACTTTATGCTGGCGAATTTGGATTATGCCGTGGTCGGTACTCCTGAAGTACAGATTCTGGAATGTAAAACCGCAGGCGAACATGGGGCAAAGCTGTGGCGGGATGGGGTTCCACTCTACGTTTTATGTCAGGTGCAACATCAACTGGCTGTTACAGGTAAGCAGGCAGCACATGTTTGTGTGTTGCTGTGTGGACATGAGACTAAGATTTTTAAAGTCACCCGCAGTGAATCAGTGATTAGGCACATTATCCAAGCGGAACGTCAGTTCTGGGATTGTGTTGAGCAGGATATTCCGCCTTCCGTGGATGCTAGCGCTTCGGCTGCCAAAGCGCTGCAATTGCTTTATCCAGAACATGTGCCCCTGAGTACGGCTGATCTATCTGAAGATGCTGAGGCTAATCAACAGTTTGAGCAATTGATTCAAACCCGTCAGCACATCGAGAAGCATCAGGAGCAATTTGATTTACTGAAACATCAGCTACAAGCCAAGATGCAAGAAGCTGAACGTGCCGTGTTTCAGGGTGGTTCAGTCACTTGGAAGCGTTCCAAGGACTCAATCAGTTTAGATAGTAAGGCACTACTCAAACAACATCCTGAATATTTACAGCAGTTTCCACAAAGCAAGCAGGGCAGTCGACGCTTTCAGATTTACAACGATTGAACTGGCAGGCTTCACTCAACTGCATACCCATTCAACAATCTCAATCCATCCCATGCTCAGTTCATGGGATTTTTTATTGCATTCACATTCACTTAAATAAAGAGGACATCAATATGATCAAAGGTTTAATTATTACCCCACCCGTGCTCGGTCGCGTTAGCATCGGTAAAGTGGTCGAGAAAAATGGCAAACGTCTGCCAGAAAAAGACGATCAATTTACTATTACCAGTCAGATTCACAGTAAAGACGGCTGGGTGAAACATCCACTGGATGAGCAGCTTCGCGCTAAAATGCCCAATCAGAAACTTCGAAGCATTCCAGTACGAATGCTATTTGATGATCCTGAATTGAATCTCCGTGCCGAATATACGTTGTTTGACCGTCAAACGGGACGACCTGTGTGCATTGGTGATGGCGAGACCTGTCAGCGTCGCACAGGCAATGGAGTTGAACAACATGCTTGTCCATCCCCTGATCTGTGTCCACTAGCGCAAGGTGGACAGTGCAAACCCTATGCCCGTTTATATGTCAATTTGGATGAACAGGATGAACTCGGCAGCTTTGTACTAAGAACCACAGGCTTTAACAGCATTCGCACCTTAACGGCACGGCTGCGTTATTACCATGCTGCGGTGAATGGTTTCTTGTCCTGCCTACCGTTACAACTGACTTTAAGAGGCAAAAGTACCAGCCAAAGCTATGGCACACCAATCTACTATGTGGATCTGACGCTCAGGGAGGGAATCAGTTTGCAGCAAGCGATTGTTGAAGCCAAACAACTACAGCAGGAGGCACTAGCCTGTGGCTTCCAACAGGAATTACTGGATCAGGTGGCGCGGCAAGGTTATGCCAATGCTGTGTTTGATCGGGATGAAGGCGAAGATGGGATGCAGGTTGTGGAGGAATTTTATTCTGAACCATCGACTGAGACATCCTCAGCCGATCCAAATCAGAACATGACCGAGCTTCAGCAGATTCAACAGGGCTTACAGCATAGTGTTCGGGTAGTGAATTAGACATGAGCAGGGAATGGGTATTCTAAAAAATAAGTTTTTACAGGATGCCCATCATTTGAGCGAATACCCGCTCGCATCAATGATCAGGAGTAAGCATCATGAATGAGATTACAGGTCAAACTTTTGTGATGAATCAAATTATTAATATTAAAGAGGTTATTCAATTCACAAGTATTAGTCGAGCAAAAATCTATGAAATGATTAATGTCGATTCTAAGTACTATGATCCAACCTTTCCAAAACCAGTACGTTTAAGTGAGTCACGTATCGGTTGGTCGGCATGGGAAGTGAATCGGTGGATTGAACTTAAGTTAGAAGGACGATAGAGGAATAGTTGAATGATAGAATTAAACTATGAGGTTATCAAAATTTTTATTGAAGGTTGGTTGGTTAGATATCATGGCTTTTATTTGGCTGATAATCGGGTCGAAAAAATTCATGCAACTAATAAGATCGTGTTTCAATTACTTAATTCATCAATTGAGTTAAGAAATATTTCTGAAAATAGGGTGTTAGTATCTATACTTTTACCGGAATATATTGAGTCTAAAGATTGTATTGCAATTGCAATGAAATTATATCTTGAAATAATGCAAGTAATTGAAAAAGAAAAGCTTTAGGCTTTTCTTTTTTGTATTCAACAAAGAGTGTTTGTTGAATGTATTTCATATTAGTAGTATTCTCACTGGAGACGACTCTCCAGTGAAACTGTTTTAAATGAACTCAACTAGCTTTACATTGCATTTTTCAGGGCATGAAACTTTTGCCCTGCGTTATGGTTGGCTTAATAAAGCTTATACTACTTTGAATTTAAATGAAAAAAATATTGAAAAACAGGTTGTAGAGCTTGGTGTTGGTAAAAACATGGTCAATAGTATTAAATATTGGTCTGACATATCGGGTCTAGTGCCTTTACAAAATAAAGAAGATAAGAAATTAAGCTATGAAACAAAATTGGGTGATATTTTTGAAAAATTCGATCCATATTTAGAGTTGAATGAGTCGACTTGGTTACTACATTATTTCATTCAGAAGAGATTTAATGATCTAACATTTTCTCGATGGTATTTTAATTTTTCAAATAAACAAATTTTTGATAAGTCTGAATTAGTTAGTGATTTAATTGATTGGCTAGAATCTACTGATCTTAAAGTACCATCACTTGCAACTTTACAGAAAGACTTTGACTGTTTTTTATTATGTTATTCAAAAAGATTGAGTGGAAAAAAGCTTAATGAAGATACTTTCATTTCTCCTTTAAATGAACTAAACCTTATTTATCAGATTGAATCTCATAAATTTAAGGCAGATTTGCTTGAGCAAAAAAATTTACCTGTGCAAGTTTTTCTATACTGTTTAGTGGATTATTGGAAAGAAAATTTAATCGAATCACCAACAATAAGTGTGGATAGTGTTTCAACTAATCCGGGTAGTCCCGGAAGACTGTATCGTTTAAATAATGCAGCAGTAGATTACTTCTTAAATCAATGTGCATTAATAGATGATCGTTTTAAATGGACTGACACTTTAGGTATGAGGAGTCTAGCTTGTGATCAGATAAAGGAAATTAATTTAGAAGAGCTGTTATCTAATATTTATCGTGGAAAAATTGAAAATGAATAAAGTAGAGAATTTGAATCATTATTACCAGATTCATGTTAATCATCTTTTATCTACACGATTAGATACAGATATATCAAAAGAATTTTTTAATAAAGTCGTTTTTCATGGAACGGCATATAACTCATTACAGACTATAGTTGATTCTTTTGAGACTTCTGCCCAGTCATCGTTTACGTTAACGGGAAGTTATGGAACAGGAAAATCAACATTAGCAACGATATTAATTGGGTTGCTGCATAATGATAGTCATATAAGAAGTGCGGCTAGAAACCTTATTAATGATAAAAAGCTTCTTAGAAAAATTGATAAATCTTTTAATTTTTCTGAAGATAAGCCATGGTTGATTATTAAAGCTGTAGGAGGTGTAACTTCACCTGCTGAGCTATTCTATAAGTCTATTATAAAAGCACTGAATGATGCAGGGTTATTAGCATTATTTGAAGATGATTTATTCTTTTTACCAGAAGAAATGCATAATGAAAGTCAATTGATAGAATGGGTTGAAGAAGTCTTTCAAGTATTGCAAGGTAAAATATCAGGTAGTTTCTTTGTTTTAGATGAAATGGGGAAACTATTAGATCATATTGCTCGAAATAGTGGGGATTTGCATCTTTTTCAGGAGCTATCTGAAAAAGTAAACAGACTATCAACTAAAGATTGCCCTTTTATTTTTTTAGGGATTTTACATCAGTCTTTTGCTGATTATGCAAAAGGATTAAGCCACCAAATCGCTTTAGAATGGGCAAAGATTCAGGGGCGCTATGTTGATATTGCATATCGTATCTCTTTAGATGAATCCGTAGCATTAATTTCAAAAACAATTAAGAAAACAAAGCATAAGCTTCCCGAACAAGCTGTTTTTTTAAATGAGCAATTAATTAATAATGTAGTATCAACTATTGGTTCACGATTAACGAACAGTAGTCCTAGGATCAAGCAATACTTTATTAATGCTTTGCCGTTACATCCATTGACGACAGTATTATTAGGTTCAATTTCAAAAAGTAGCTTTAGCCAAAATGAACGTAGCATTTTTAGCTTCCTTTTATCTGTTGAGCCATTTAGCTTTAGAAAATATTTAGAGACTGATGTTGAATACTATAAAACGTATACTGTTGTGGATTTATGGAACTATTTGAGTCATAACCTTCAGCACCAAATTTTAGGTTCTAAAGATGGGCATTCTTGGGGGGTAGTTGAAGAATCCCTAGGATTATTAAGTAAACAGTTAAATAAACTGGAATCTGCTGAGAATAACGTGTTAGATGGGCTTTACTTTAATATTGTTAAAGCTATTGCAATGATGAATTTGTTCGGGAAATCTTTAGGAGTATATCCAACAAGAGAATTGATCGCAATTTCATTACCAGCGTCTTCAACTACTTTGGATTATCTTGATGAATGTTTATCTAATCTTAAGTCTTGGGGAATAATCACATATTGGAATCGAACAGATTCTTATGAGGTTGTAGAAACATCAGAATTAAATATTCAGCAGTTATTGCAAGAAAAATTAGAAACACTAAGTAGTCAACAGAACTATTTTGATCATATTGATTATAAAGGGAATGCTATTCTTGCTAAACGACATTACCAACAAAAGGGGGTAATGCGTTGGATGGGACAATATTTAGTTAGTGATATTATTGGACTCAAGCGCTTATTTAATAGTGACGAATTAAAGAATAGCAAAGCCTTTGCACAGTTTGTTTTAATCTCTGATCCAACATTAACAGTAAAGAAAATAAAAGAACTTTCTGTTGAATATGAATATTTTGCAATTTCAAATCTGAAAAAATTAAATGAGATCTTGAGTTGGTCTAAAGAAATTTTTGCCTTAAAAGAAATTCATAAAGATCAACCTAAGTTAATGATTGATCCAGTTGCAAAAAAGGAATATGTGCAACGGCTAAATTACGCATACCAACAGATTGATTCTTTGTTTCAGCAATCGTTTGAAAATGTTGAATGGTATTTTGCCGGAGAGGCTATTTCATCACAATCATTATCTATGGTTTCATCTGAAATAGCAGATAAACTATTTTCTGCATCTCCATCTGTGTCAAATGAGTTAGTCGTTCGACATGATGTATCTAGCTCCGCTGCTGCTGGTCGTAGAAAGTTATTAGAAAAGATGCTTGAAAATTCTGACATGGAGAATTTAGGGATAGATAAATTTCCTCCAGAGAAGGCTATCTATTTATCATGTTTAAAGCAGTTAGGTTTACATCAATATAAATTGGATCAAGATATTTGGTCTTTTGTTATACCTAAGCTTGAAGATGCTAATAATGAAGAACAGAGAGATAACTTTAAATTAGTTTCTGATATGTTTGAAACTGGTTATGCTCTGTTCGTGGAGCAAAAAAAGTTGGTTAATTTGGCAGAGCTTTATTCAAAATGGTCTCAGCCTCCTTTTGGCATACCTCAAGGATTACTACCAATCTTTGGTTTAGCATTACTGCTAGCTAAGCAAAGTGCTTTAGCATTTTATGATAAGGATATTACACAAGAGTTTCGCTTTATTAGTTCAATAGATGAAGAGTTTCTAAATAAATTGGTAAAGCGACCGAATGAAGTTGCTGTAAAGTTTGTAAAAGAACCAGAGGATAGGGATCATTTTATATATTTATTAGCAAAAAATATTAATAGTGTTTTTTCTAAGAATATTGAAGCTACTCCATTATTAGTAGCTCGTTTTCTTGTTTCTTATATGGTAAAGCAATCTAGCTGGGTGAAATTCTCAAAAGATAGTGAATTTTTTGATGAAGAGGTTCAACAACTTCGAGCATTTATTGTAAAAGCTGATGATCCATACAAATTATTGTTTGATGATATGTACGATTTGCTTGGGGTCGGTCATAAGACAGATGAGCAAATTCTAGTCAGTATTTCTAATTTTTTCCTTAGTATTGGGAGTGCTAAAGTTGAATTATTTAAAAAATTTGAAAAGCGTTTATATAAAGAGTTAGGGCTAATAACTTCAGAGACAATTGAGCAAGCCAAATCTATTAGTAAATCAGCAGCAGATTGGCAAATGAAAAAATTTGCGGAGCACTTATCTAATAGTTCTAATGATTCATCGCAGTGGATATCTAATATTATTACTTTACTTGGGCAAATCCCAGAAAGGGATTGGACTGATGAAAGTTTGAAAAAAGCTTTTGAAGCATTACCAGCTTATGTGCAGCGTTTTAAACAATTAAGTTTCTTTGTAAAAAATGCTCAGTCAGAGTTCAAGGCAAATCAAGAACATCAATCTTTAGCGATCATTGTAAATACTGCTAATGGTTTTGAAGAGTATAATAGAGATGTAATTATTGATTCAAAGCTTCAAGGGAAATTAAATGATATTGAGATTGAACTAGATAAGCAGGTCGACTCAATAGAATTAAGTGATGATGCTAAAGCAGTAGTTTTATATCAACTGTTGAAAAAATATTTATATCCGATAGGTGAGGAGAAGAAACGTGAATATTGATAAACCAGTCAAACATGTTTTAGGTCTATCGGGGGGGAAGGATAGTGCTGCATTGGCTGTTTATATGCGGGATAATTATCCAGAGCTAGATATTGAGTATTTTTTTACAGATACAGGGAAAGAATTACCTGAAGTTATGGATTATCTAAATAAGTTAGAAGCTTATTTAGGTAAACCTATTTTACGTTTAGGTTCTGATAAAGATTTCGACTATTGGCTAAAAGAATATAATCATTTCTTACCTTCAGGGCATCAGCGCTGGTGCACTGTGCAAATGAAATTAGTCCCGTTTGAAAAATGGGTAAAACCTTTTTTAGATGAAGGTTATGAAATTATTAGTTATGTAGGTATCCGCGCTGACGAGCCTTGGCGTGAAGGTTATGTGCCAACCCAAAAATTTCTAACGACTAAAATGCCTTTTGCTGAAGATGGTTTAGTTAAAGAGGATATTATAAATATCTTAGAAGGGACAGGCTTAGGATTGCCAAAGTATTATGAATGGCGTTCGAGAAGTGGATGTACATTTTGCTTTTATCAACGGAAAATTGAATGGGTTCGTTTAAAAGAACGTCATCCTGATAAATTTGAAGAAGCTAAAGCTTATGAAAAGAAATTAGCAGATGATAAGTCTACAAATGGTGAAACATATTATTGGATGGGAAAAAATACACCTTTAAGTACACTTGAAGACCCTGAACGTATTGCTCAAATTAAAGCTGATCATGAGAAAAAGCTTGAAAAATTCAAGAAAAAGCGTCGTCGTAATGCTCTATATGATGATCAGTTGATTGAAATGATTGATTTAGATGCAGTATATGATGAAATGGAAGGTGGAGGTGCTTGTGTGACTTGTTATAAGTAGAATATGCTTTCTAGGTTTATTTTATGTAGAAGTCTCTGTATTCTTTACGGAGATTTTTACATAAAATAAATGGGGGTATTATGCAATTAATGGGTGCAGTATTAAGAAATTTTTATGAAATAGGGACTTTAGTAAATCAATCAGATGTAACTGATGGTAGTTACTCTCTTAAAGTACCTCATTATCAGCGTCCATATAAATGGACAAATACTGAAATTTCTAACTTAATTAAAGATTGGAAAGGTAATATTCCCGCACAAACAGTTGGTGTATCTAATACAAATAAGTATTTTGCTGGCTCGGTTGTTTCAGTAGCTGCTCCTGATACAAAATTTCACTCTTTAATTGATGGGCAACAAAGAACAACAACTTTATTTTTAGCTAATTTTGTACAATTTATTTTATTGCGTAGATTGATCTTATCCGATATTGATAAAAAACGTTGTGCAAAGCTTCAAAAATACAATGATAAATTAGCTGAAACAGTGCGTTATATTTTTACTGATGATAAAACATTATCTTATTTTAGTTCTGTAGTTGTTGAGTTGACTAAGATTGCTGATGATGAGGCAATGGAAGAACTGCACGAGCAGCAAAATTATCTAGAAAAATATCAAGACTTATTATGGATTCCTCCATTTGATTCTAAAGAGCAATATGAGCGTGATTCATATGAATTAATGGTAAATAAGTTAGAAGATGTTGAATTTTATTTACATTATGATCGTTCATCTTTCAATACAATATTAAAACGTGTACTTGCTCAATTCTTGGTTGGGTTTGGTGATACTACAGAGTTATATACTAATAATATTATTGAAGACAAGCTTACGGAAAATGAAAGAATTTATGCGAATGCATTAACTATAATTGTCAGTATATTTAAAGAGCTATTTCCTAAAGATGAGAGTATTAAAGATACTTATCGTTACGTACACTTCTTATATGAAAAAATAGATACATTTTTGCAAGATGTTAATGTTTGTGTAATTCAAACTGCGAATGCAGATGATGCTTATACTTTATTTGAAGTGATGAATGATCGTGCACTAGCACTAGATGATTTGGACCTAATAAAAAATCAATTCTTCAAAAAATTTGTTAATACGAACCCAGAGCTTGATAACTCTAAAATGGATCAAATAATTCAAAAATTAGATGATCAATGGGGGGATGAGATATTCCATCATAAAAACATGAATAAAACCTATAAAAAGTTGGTTACATATCTAGGAACTGTTTATATAACAAGATCTACAGATTTAAGAAATGAAGGTAATGAAAAATATCGATTAAACTTAAATAATTATCTTGCTATGGATAAGTATACTCAAAAAGATATTAAGCGTGATTTTAATGTGTTTGAAACGTGTTTTAAGATATTAAAAATCGTTAAATTACCATTGAAAAAAAAGGATAATTTTTCAATTGTTGCCCAGTATGAAAATGAAACTGAATTTAAGAAAACATTATATTTTCTAAATGCTTTGCAACAGGATGGTGTAATCTCTGGATTGTTTAACTTTACATTAGCGACAATAGAAACTATTAACAGTGATTTTAATCAAAATATAGTGTTGAAATTTATAAATTTACTTATAGATAATAAGGTTGATAAGGAAAAGGTAAAGTCGGAGTTAGAAGTAGATGAACAAAGTGCGATCCAAATATTAGGTAAAATAAATAATATTCATGAGCAGGCAAAAATTTTACGAAAATCTTCAATAATGGCTAACTCGGCAGAATTGCCTAGGGATATTTCTAGAAAAATTATTGAGGCCAACTATATTTCTTCTACTGAACGTGATTTATTAGAAGTTAAAAATTTAGATTTAACAGAACATCTAAGTGAATTTGAGAGTTGGTTAAATAGTTGGCAATATAAACCAAAGATGCTTTTTAAAGTTAAAACTTTGTTTGCATCTATTATTCAATATAGCCTTGATGCAAATAATAAACTAATTGTTAAGCCTGTTAATCTTAGTGTTAGTCCGGATTCGAATGGAGTTATGGAGTTAGATCATATGGTTCCACAAAATCCAACGGAATCAAGCATTTTAGATTTTAATCATTCTGATAGAGAATTATATGTTAATGGCTTGGGTAATATGATGCCATTACCAAAGCCAAATAATATAAGTAAGTCTAATGAGACGCTTGAAAAAGCATTTGAGTATTATGAAGCTGCTGGATTGGCAGATCATTTTCTGATTAAGCAAACTAAAGAATTAGTTCAAGAAGTTAAAGATGATACAAAAAAAGCTGAAGATTTTTTTACTACACGTAAAACGAATCTTATTAACTATTTTAAACAAATAGTTTAATCCTGATAATTAGATTGAATAAAAAGGATTTTTAGATCCTTTTTATTCAAATAAATTTAAAATATTCATATTTAATTGATTTAATGAAAGCCGTATAGACGATTGTGCATCCTCAAAACTTAAGCCTATTTCACGAAGTACATAAGACATTTCAATATTCATAGATGAACAAGCCGAACCTTGAGAGCATAAAAAATCTGAGTTAGCTACAAAATGTGTAGCATCAAAGTTAGCAAGTCTTATATTTAATATATGAGGAATATATTTTATGTCGGGGGAATTGATAACTCCTCCAATCTCAATAACTTTAGTTCGTAGTAAAGAATTAATTCTATTGACTTCTGTAAAAGTATGTTCAATTGTTTGATCTTCTACGGCTGCACCAAAACCTAAAATTAATGGTGTGGGCAGCGTACCACCTCTTAATCCATATTCTTGTCCAGCTCCATGAATTATAGGCTGTATTCTAGTTTCCCTTAAATCTCTTATATAAATCGCCCCAATTCCTTTTGGTCCATAAATTTTATGGGCTGATATAGAAAGCATATCAATATTTAATTCATCCACATCAATAGCAATTTTTTTATATGATTGAGCAGCATCTACGTGAAACTTAATATTTTTTTCGAAACATGCTTTACCAATCGCTTTAATGGGTTGAATCGACCCAAGCTCATTGTTTACATGCATGATACTGACTAAAACAGTATCATCTCGCATGGCTTGAATGACGTCCTGAGAATTAATGATTCCATTTTTTTGAGGGGAGATATAAGTAATTTCATAGCCATGTTCTTTTTCAAGAAAATGGCAAATTGCTAAAATACATTTATGCTCAATTGACGAAGTAATGATATGTTTACCTTTCTTTTTGTTTGCTAAAACATATCCTTTGATTGCTAAATTATTGGCCTCAGAAGCACCACTTGTAAAAATAATTTCATTTTTATAGGCACCTATTGAGTTGGCGATAGTCTCTCTAACTTTTTCAATTTTTTCAGCTGAGGAACGACCTAGTTTATGAGCGGAAGATGGGTTTGAATATTCTTCTTCAAATGCTCTAAATAATTCTTTTTTAACAGAAGGAAGAAGAGGGGTCGATGCAGCAAAATCTAGATAAATCATATTACGTGCATAAAAAAAGAGATGCTATAAGCATCTCTTTTTTTATGTTTCTAATCAATCATTCTAACCAATTAATTAATTCATCCCATGCAAGCTCGTAGAGTCTTCTAGAGCGTGTGATAATAAAGTCACTTGTCCATGGTTTATTCATATTTCCTAATGCGATTAGATTAGGCATATATTTTTGTGCTTGGAGGAGTTCTTGAGTTAATTCCCCGAAACGAATATTATTTTTTTCTGCTGCTTCACTAAGAATTTGATTTGCACTAGTTTGATCCTGTGCTCCTACAACCTTGTAAAAGACTCTTTTTTCTGCCCAAATTCGATTTCCTAGAGATGAGTTTAGTTGTTTAGAAACAAGTACTAAATTCCCAAGCGTATCAATTAATTCACCATTTTCATATATAGTTGCTTCCCATGATCCATTATTAGACTGTGGTGCGATATGCTCTAAAGACAAACTGCGGTCATCTACGTAACTTTCAATATTAAGGCATGGGTTTGAAAGGTCTTTTCCTTTAGTTAGAAGCCCCTCATAGGCTGAATCTGCAATTGCATCATGATGTGCCACTAATAAAATAAATTTTGCAACTTTTTGAGCATTTTTATAGATTGGCTGATTGATAGCTAAGTTAATAAAATTTTCTTTGTTTATTACTTTTCCTTTGCGATTACTATCAAGCAGTCTAGATTTTAGCTCTGCTTTAAATTGGTCAATATTAATAATATTGTCTTTCATGTAAAGTCTAGCTAGACGAGGTAATCCAGAAGGCATTTCTGTTTTACTTAGAAATTCACGATATTCATTGTCAATACCGCCAGTCCCTCGTCTTGTTGCTCTCCAAAGAGTACTAAAGGCAACCATTGCTTGTAGTGCTTCCTCAAACTCTTTAAATCGTTGTTCTTTCTCAGTGGCATCGGGAGCATCAACGATTTGGCTGAAAAATAACGTTAGGATAGGGATAACAATAGTGTGATTGATATCTTTAAAAAATTTTAAACCTAGTTTTGAAGTTGTTGAAAGTTGATGGATACCAAAAAATTTATCTAAGCCCGTATAGCTATCAGATTCCCAAATAAATTTTTTAAAATTAGCACAGTAGCTAAGCATTTTTATAAAGGCAATAGGGCTTGTTGTTTCTTCAAATGAGGTCTTTAAAGCACTCCTTTGCTCTGCTAAACGACCAGAGATTTTCATGCCTGAATAGCTACTAAAAAAATGAATAAGTAATTCTTTAGTAGCTTTTTGTAGTTCTGGTCCTACAGAGAAGGTACATAGATAATCAGAAACTTGATCTAATAATTGTTTTTCTACAGAACTTTCATATTCTGCTAAGCCTACAGCATTGACAACTCTTGGTTTAAATGTTTCGAATGCAGTAAGAGGTTCGCCAGTTGTGTTTAATGATTCAAAGATGGTAAATGCATAATCTTCATTTTTTCCTTTAACAACTGTTAAAACTACACGATGAAGTACATAGCGAGCATAAAAAACTAATAAGCTCAGTTTATCAAAAATTTCCTTTTCTGTTTCTGGTAAAGCACGAATTTCTGATATTGGTCCAACATGGTTGAGTAAACCTTCTTGAAATGACTCCGAAGAGTATATATCTTCTATATTGGGAATTTCATCCATCTCATCAGCAATGCTGCTTCTATTGCTAATTATAGTTTTTAGTATTTTAGTTATTTGATTAAAGCGGTCAACGATAGCTTCTTCACCTTCCATATTTACATTGCGTTTTACTGGTTTATATTCGGTTGCTTCGTATTCTGCTTTATCTATTTCTGTGATGTAGTTAAATGTTAAATGAGCAATTGGAGAGTCATATTTTCTATAAGCAGTATTTTTTGACCATTGATCATCTATTGATCTAATCATGCGTGGGTATAATGGTGATTTACCAAAAGAATATTTTTCGTAGAAAGTATCTGCAAGCGCAGATAATACTTCTTTTGTTTGACCATCTAACCACTCTAAAGCAGTAAAATTACTCTCTAGCTCAGGTGTAATTTCCTCATTATTCTGAGCTAATTTTTCATGTTGACTAAATATAACTTTCGTTTTTTTAATGAATTGTTTATGGGTCAAATGAATAGTGTTATGTAATGCAATACAGACTAATAATAAAGTAGTCATACGTTGTTGACCATCGATTACTGTAAGTACTTTGCTGGGAACATCTGTTCTTACAATTGGTTGAACAGTAGAGTTATTAACATCATGAATTGTGATAACTGTCCCTAGAAATGTAAAACTTTCATCAGATTTTATTAATGTTTTTATTCCATGGCTGATGTCTTCAATTAAGCGGCTGACTTTGTCTTTATCCCAGCTATAGGGGCGTTGGTATGAGGGAATATATAATCCTAATCCTCGATCTGCTAGTAACTCCATAGGTGATTTAGAAATAGCTTCGAATATAGTTTTAGGATCTACAGCCATAATTTTCTCTGTTTGTAATTTTCAAAAATAATGCTTTAATCATAATTTGAAATGTAGAAAAATAAAACCTATTGAATTAGTTTAATTTTTAAGTTGTTATGTTGTTAAAAATAAAAAATAATCAGACATAATTCTTTATATACTTAACTTTAAATAATTATTTTTTTGCACAAATATTGTATTTATTTCTCAAACTATCAATAAAATCAGACCAGTCTTGCATCATCTTTTTACGATATTCTAAGTGTTGAGCATGGTTATAAGCTTGAGATACGGCATTACCAACTCTGTGTGCTAGCTGAATTTCAATTGCATCATGTAGATAGCCTTGCTCATGTAGAGTTGTGGATGCTAAACCACGAAACCCATGACCAGTCATTTTACCGTTATATTTCATTGTGCGGATCACGCAGAGGAGTGCATTACTACTCATAGGTTTAGCATTACTATGGTTATAAAAAACGTACTGCTTATTGCCCGTGAGAGGGCGTAACCCTTCAATGAGTTCAAGAGCCTGCCTAGATAAGGGAACAATATGAGGCTCGGCCATTTTCATTTTTTCAGCAGGAATACGCCATAATTTAGTTTCAAAATCGATTTCGCCCCATTCCATCATTCTAAGTTCAGCAGTTCGTACAAAAGTTAATGTCATTAATTGAATTGCTGTTTTAATCATTGGATTGCCATGATAGCGATCCATGCGTTCAAGAAATGGAGGAAATTCTGAAATATCCAAACGAGCCATATGTTTAACTTTTCTAGGCTTTAAGGCTTCTTGTAAATGGGGTGTTGGGTCATTTTCAATAATTCCTTTACGAATTGCGAAACGGAAAATTCGACCCGCTAAAGGAATTGAGCGTTTTGCCATTTCCTGTGCTCCACGTTCTTCAATTTTTTTGGCACAGGCAAGTACGTCCTTACCTTTAATTTGATCAATAGGCATTTCACCCAAAGCAGGGAATAGGTCTTTTTCAAATACGGATAAATCTCGTAAATAAGTCGTTTCTTTAATGACAGCTTTACGATCTTCCATCCATTCCATAGCGAGTGATTTGAAAAGAATGCTTTCATCTGTTTGTTGTAAGCGTTCATTTTTTACCGCATTTGGATCAATATTTTTATATAGCTGAATTCGAGCTTCATCGCGAGTACGGCGAGCCTGAGCGAGTGAAATTTCAGGGTAGCTTCCAATTGTTAAAGTACTTTCTCGACCATTAAATCGATACTTTAAGCGCCAGAACCTTCCACCAGCAGGTGTAACCTCTAGGTATAACCCTTTTTCATCGGAATAACGCTTTTTCTTTTCAAGTGGTTTTATTTTTCTGACTTGAGCATCTGTAAGCATTTTGAGCTGAATCCGTACAAATTGGGGGACGAGAAATAGTATAACTAATTCGTCCCCCAATTGTCCCCCTATTTATGGAGGATTGCTTTGGATGTGGCAGGATTCTACGGAACATAAAAAAAGGCTTAAACCCTTTAGATTTAAGCCTTTTGAGATCCTGCAGGACATTGCAGGAATAAAATCTGGCGGTGAGAGAGGGATTCGAACCCTCGATACGCGTAAACGTATACACACTTTCCAGGCGTGCTCCTTCAGCCACTCGGACACCTCACCAAGGCGTGCGATAGTAACTAAAAAAACTCAGGCTGCCAAGATTTAATCAGCACTTTACGGAAAATTTTTTATTTAAATGCTAACATTGCACTAAAAATCATCTTGGTTTAATTATGCAATGCAAAACATGACCCAAAAAACAAGACTGTCTGCAATTACCCTTGCAGCACTTGGCGTGGTCTTTGGTGATATTGGTACCAGTCCACTTTATGCGTTAAAAGAATCTTTTCATGCTGCGCATGGGCTGGGAATAACTCCAGCAAATGTCTTGGGTATTTTATCGATTATTTTTTGGTGTTTAATGCTGATAATCAGCATTAAATATGTTGCTATCGTGATGCGTGTTGATAACAACGGTGAAGGCGGCATCATGGCATTACTCGCCTTAAACTTGCGTAAGGCTAAAATTGCTGAAAATAAGAAAATCTACCTGATTGCGATTGGTTTTGTTGGTGCATCTCTATTTTTTGGGGATGGTATTATCACCCCAGCAGTTTCGGTACTCTCAGCAATTGAAGGTTTATCTATTGCTACAAATGTATTTGATCCATACATTCTGCCGATCGCTATTACTATTGTCATTACACTGTTTTGTGTACAAAAACATGGTACTGCATTTGTTGGAAAATTTTTTGGTCCACTCACTTTATTATGGTTTCTTACTATTGGCGTGTTTGGCATTATTAGTGTGGTGAAAACCCCTTTAGTTCTTGGAATGATTAATCCATATTGGGCTATTCATTTTATCTTTACCCACCCAACGATGTCTTTTTTTATCATGGGCGCTGTTGTTTTAACAGTTACAGGTGGGGAAGCACTATATGCAGATATGGGACATTTTGGACCAAAACCGATTCGTTTAGCATGGTTTGGTGTCGTTCTACCATGTTTAATCTTGAACTATGCGGGGCAAGGTGCCTTACTGCTACGTGATGCAAATGCGATTGAAAATCCGTTCTTTTTACTCGTGCCTTCTTGGGCGCTATATCCGACCATTGTTCTAGCGGCTATTGCAGCTGTGATCGCATCTCAGGCTGTCATCTCAGGTGTGTTTTCATTGGCACGACAAGCAATTCAATTGGGGTATTTGCCGCGTTTAAGTATTAAACATACCTCTGAGTCTGAGGAAGGGCAGATTTATGTACCTTTTCTAAACTGGTTATTGTTGGCAGCAATTATTGTGCTGATCATGATTTTTAAAACCAGTTCTAACTTGGCAAGTGCTTATGGTTTGGCAGTCACCTTAACCATGTTATGTGACACCTTATTAATTGGCGTGTTCATTTATTATGCTTGGAAGTGGAATACTTTCAAATTACTGTTGGTGATCACCCCATTTTTATTGCTCGATATCATTTTGGTTGCAGCGACCTCTCTTAAAATTCTTTCAGGAGGTTGGGTACCATTACTGATTGGTGGTATGGCGTTTGGTATTTTAATGACATGGAAACGTGGTCGTGAATTGATGTTTGCCAAATTGCAACATGACACACTACCAATTGATTTGTTTGTAAAAAGTGTTGGGTCAGATGCTGTACATTGGGTACAGGGCGATGCGGTATTTTTAACAGGTACACCGAACGTTGTTCCACATGCGATGTTGCATAATATTAAGCACAATAAGGTATTACATGAACGTAATATTCTTATTACGGTGATGGTACAAGATGTTCCGTATGTGACCCAAGAAGAACGGATTCAGGTTGAAACACTCAATGAGCGTTTTTACCGTATGCAATTGTTTTATGGTTTTAAAGATGAACCTAATGTTCCGCGTGATTTAAAACAGGCTTATGAACAGCTCGGCTTTGGGTATGATTTGATGCATATCAGCTTCTTTATTTCTCGTGATCGCGTTGTACATAAAGTTGGGGATGGTATGTCACCATGGCGTGAACGTTTATTTATTTCTATGCAACGTAATACCAGTCCTGTGAGCGATTTCTATCAGATTCCAACCAATCGTGTGGTTGAATTAGGTGGGCAAATCGAAATTTAAGCCTAAAAAAACCAAGGTGAAGACCTTGGTTTTTTTATTGGGATCATTAGCTTATGGCGCTGGCGTCATTGCTGGAGCTGGACTTTCAGGATTTGCTGCTGGTGCAGTACTGTCTGACGCCATGGGCTGAGTTGGTTGAGGTGTTGCAACTGCTGTAAATTTACCACTGCTCATTAAGTCAGCCAACGAACCTGGTTGACCATTGACCGTGGTACTTACTTTTACCTGAGATAAGCTTTCTAAGGTTTCACCTGGCTGTACAGCAGGCTCTGCAAAGGTTGCTGTTGCAGTAAACATCCCCATGAATAAGCCAACACCAATCGCAATATTACGCATATTTGAACTCCAATATTAAAAAAATTGTGTGAGTTTTACCTCAAACACCATCCCATAGATTAGTCTGCTTCGCAACTAAGTGTACGGAATATCAATAAATTAGAAGTAAAAGTAATGTATAACCACAACAAATTGTTACGCAAAAAAGTCTGAGAAAAACAAAGCATCTTTATGCTTTGGGTATTTGAAATTTACAGCATATACTTTCTAAAATGAGCTTGCTAAGCAGCTTTTTAAGTGTTCAAGGATAAAACGACATGACAGCATCTCTTCACCGTCATTTTCAATGGCTTATTCTCGTGGGGGCAACTACAGCCGCAGGGGCAACCTTTGCACAAGATTCATGTCTTTCTCAGTTTTATCAACAAACACCACCAATTTCAGTCAAATCGAGTTTACAGAAAAATAGCTTCCCATTGTGTTTTAATGGTTTTAATGTGATGTATTCAGGTGTTTCTAAAACTCCGCTGTGGAGTGCTGAGCGACTAACGGCAACACGACTGAGTCAGAAGATTAAACGTGAAGACCAGTTTCATGAAGAACAACAAGTCCCTGAGCAATTTCGTGCCACTTTAGCTGATTATCGCGCTTCAGGTTATGACCGCGGGCATATGTCGCCAAATGCAGATATGCCTGATAAATCTTCACAATATGATAGTTTCTCTTTAGCCAATATGGTGCCGCAAGCACCAAAGAATAACCAAGAAATTTGGCGTAAACTTGAAGAAGCAACACGAGGATTGGTCAAAAAACACAAGCAAGATGTGTATGTGGTGACAGGTCCTATCTTTACAGGGCAGCGCTTAAAGACGATTGGTAAGGGGAAAGTGATTGTACCAAGTGCTGTGTTTAAGGCGGTTTACATGCCAAAAACAGGTGTGATTGGTGCATATTACGCCCCGAACAATAACTCACAACAGGTTGAAGTGGTTAGTATTTGTGAAATTGAACAGCAAACAGGCTTAAATTTATTTCCAAAATTATCGGTTGATGTAAAACGTAAAATTTATGATTTACCTTTGAGTACAACCGATCTTCAAGCAAATGCTCAACCAAAACTATTGAAAACAGACCAAAAGAGCCAATGTGCTGAGCCGTCAGGTAGTACAGCAGATCTGCATTCATTGCAGCAATCATTTGATCAAGCGGTACAGCAAACCACAGATCAAGTTACCCAACATGTAGAAAAAACTGTACAGCAAGAAGGAGAAAACTGGCTAAAAAAGTTGTTTGAAGTGTTGCTAGAATTTCTTTTAAAGTTATTTAAGTCTTAAAATCAGGAGTTGAAGATGTTTAAACCCTTTGCCGATGAACAGTCATCCTCTGCGATTTATGATTTAACGCTAGAAAATCAGCTAGACTGCATCAATCTCTATGGCAATCTGCAAATTACCAAAGATCAGCAAGGTTTAGCTGCAGCCAAAGCTTTACAGGCTTTGATGAATCAAGTTGTTGAAGTTTTGCAGCAGCAGGAGAATTTGCCCGAGCACATAGAACGGCAACCCGAGCAAGAAATAGAGAACCCATTTTTATAAGGTGCTACGGATTTTCTGTAGACAAAAAAGCGCAAAGAAAATACTCGACATAGTGAGAACAATGCTTAAACCACTTGCAATGTCGAGTAAAGCACTGACCCATAGACCAACCCCCAGTGCAATTTGACCGATGATAAACGCATAAATCACCATTTGCTTTGGAGAGTGTGCCAGTAAGCGTGCTGCTAAGGCAGGAATCACCAGTAAAGCACCCATCAACAGTGACCCTACAGCACGCAGAGCCAATACAGTGAAGAGCGCCAACAGTAGCATAAAGATAAAGCGTTGTAGCTTGGCATTTACCCCTTCGCTGATTGCAATATCGGGGTCAATTGCAATCTGAATCTGTGCTGACCAGAATTTCCATAAAATTCCAACAGCAATCACAATAATAACTGCAAAGATAGGTAGATCTGACCAGCTAATGGTGAGTAAATCCCCAAAAAGATAGCTCAGAAGTTCTGGACGTAAGGCAGGTAAATTCTGGATCAGCATTAAACCTGAACAAAGCAGTGTAGCTGCACAAAGTGCGAGCAGTGCGTCATTGGGTAAACGCCGATCATGCAAAATCCATAAAATACACACCAGTAATAATGCTAAACCTGCAACACCCACCCACATAGGAAGCTGTAATACACCCGCAACAGCAACGCCAAGTAAAGTACCATGTGACATGGTGTCTGCAAAAAAAGACATTCGCCGCCATAGCATTAGGCAGCCGAGTGGAGCAGTCAAAATAATGAGTAAAGCACCCATCACCCATGCAGGGAGTAAAAGTTGTAGCCATTCTGTCATGGGTTAAGCTTCCGGTTCAGGGTGAATATGTGGTCGATGATCATGTTCACAGCTTGCCGTTGGGCTATCGCCATGAGCACAGTGATCATGATGATGTTGATAGAAGACGCGTTGTGTCCCAAATATGGCTTGATATTCAGGATGCTGTTGGACATTTTCTGGAGATCCACTACAGCAGATGTGTTTGTTCAGACAAACAACACGATGTGTCCCTTGCATCACCCATTGCAAGTCATGAGACACCATCACCACAGCACAGCCATAGCGTTCAGGTAAACTGCGGACATATTCATACAGTTCTGCTTCAGATTGGATATCTAAACCCTGCATAGGTTCATCGAGAACTAAAACCTGTGGTTTTCGTAATAATGCTCGTGCTAAAAGAACACGCTGTCGTTCCCCACCAGAGAGTTGTTGAACCTTAGCCTCTTGCAGTTTTTCAATGCCTGTTTCAGCAATAATTTGCTGTTTAGTGCTTTCGTCACAGCGTTCGAGCGCAAGTAAATCCCGTACACGAAGTGGTAGACTGTGAGACGGATTGAACTTTTGTGGGACATAAGAAAATTTTAAACTGCGATCTTTAAGCACTTTTCCTGATGTTGGCTTCATAATGCCTAACAACACTTTGATGAGGGTCGATTTTCCTGCGCCATTTGGACCAATTAGCGTCACGATTTCATTAGCATGCAGCTCAAAGTCGACCTGCTTTAAGATCTCACGTTCTTCAATACGAACATAAATTTTCTGTAATGAAATCAGGGCAGGCGTTAGTGACGTTGTGTGCACTGTTGGCATTTTCCTGAAATTTCAATGATAGTATGATGAATACTGAACTCATCAGAATGAGCAAGTGAATTGAGATGAGCCATTAAGGCATCGGCAGACGCTTCTTTCACGGCTTTGCAGCTCACACAAATTAAAAAAGCAGCTTGATGCCCCTCACGTGGGTGGCAGCATGGAATAAAGGCATTAATTGAACTTAACCGATGGATTAAGCCTTTATCCAATAAAAAATCTAAACTACGGTAAACAGTAGGTGGAGCAGCTGGCTTGTCAGAAGTATTTTTAATTTTTGCCAAAATATCATATGCACCTATTGGCCCTGAAGCATTCAAAATTAAACTAAGAACTTCTTTGCGTAAGGGAGTGAGGCGTGCACCTGTTGCAAGACATAGCGCTTCTGCCTGCTCTAGGCGAGAATGAATATCACCGTGGTCATGTACCTCGTGTAAGCTATTAGCGTGCGAATGCGAACATGAACTCATAAATATCTTACCTATGGTGCTTCAAAACAGAATAAGTTAACTCTTTTATAACAATATCACTATTTTTAGTGTTATAGTGTAACACTAAATCCGAAGTGATGCTATATAGAGATCGTTTGAACATGATGGCGCGTTTTTTTGCAATGTGTGTCTTACTCTGCATGAGTGGCAGTTTATGGGCACAGGGTTTGGTTGTATCGATTCATCCATTATACCTCATCGCTAAAGAAGTGACCAAAGGTGTAGAAACGCCAACTTTATTATTAGGCAATCAATCTGGACATGATGTACAACTGACTCCTGCCAATCGTAAAGCTATTCAAGATGCTGAATTGGTTTTGTGGTTGGGTAAAGCGCATGAAGCACCATTGGATAAACTGCTAGGACATAATCCAAATGCTATTTCACTTTTAAATTCGGGTGTTTTGGCTACATTGCCAATGCGTGATGTAGAAGGTCAACCAATCGCAAATACTGTAGATACACATGTTTGGCTAGATCCGAATAACGCTGTGCGAATTGGTTTTTTTATTGCGGCATTACGTTCTAAGCAGCATCCTGAGTATAAAACCGAATATTGGGCGAATGCTAAAAACTTTGCTCAACAACTTCTGATTAAAAGTAAACAGGTTGGCACATATAAAAATACAATCCAGTACTGGTCATATCATGATGCCTATCAGTATTTAGAGCGCCCACTCAATTTACGACTTGCAGGGGCATTGAGTACAGATCCACATATTCCTGCAACTGTCACACAAATCAAATACCTTAATGATCATCGACCATATCCGCAGATGTGCTTACTTGCAGAGGGTCAGGCCAATAATCAATATCAAAAGTTACAACCTTTCCGTTTTCAAGCAGTAGACGAAAGTATGATCGGTGAAAATAACTTCATTTCAGGTTGGATTGATTTGGCTAAAAATATCCAGAATTGTGCAAGAAATATGCGAAAATAATCAGATCAAGAGAATCTTAATAGAAAATTAAAAAACGACAGATTATTTCAAAATCGTACGTCTTAAGTCGGGAAAAGATTGCATGTTTAGGGGGGGGACTCTATAATGCCACCGATTAAAAACGATCATCAGGTTAACTTGTCAAGCTTTTATGCTGTGAGTAGAGATTAATGAGCCGACCAAGTCGCATGATTGACCGACGATTGGCGAAAGCTTTGGTCTTCTTGCAAGCATTGACGATACCTGTTGCAACTTTGATTGCTTGGGTGCTGAAAGATAGTGTGGTAGCCAAAAGTATCGCCTTAGGTGGACTGGTGTGTTGGTTGGCACATTGCTATTTTGCTTGGCAATCTTTCCGAGTTGCAGGAGCACGTGCCTCGAAACAAGTGCTTTCAAATATGTATCGAGGCATGATGGGTAAGTTTGCTATTGTGATCGTTGGACTGATTTTGATTTTAAGCAATGTCAAGCCGTTGTCATCGGTGGCGTTGTTTTGTGGTTTTATTCTCGTTCAAGCCATGTCGTGGGTTGCTCCTTGGTGGGTGTCACGTCAACAAAAACGAGTATAGGCGCATAAGAAATTGAATATATAGAGCAAGGTGAGATATCTAGCAGCGTGCGATATTCACCTACTCTTTTTAGTAATTGACATTGACCAGGTGTGATTTATGGCTGCTGAAGAACATGCCCTTACTTCGACAGAGTATATTAAGCATCACTTGACCAATTTGACCTATGGCAAAATGCCAGACGGTACATGGAAATTGGCTGAGAATGCGAAAGAAGCTCATGATATGGGTTTTTCTGCTATTCACTTGGACTCAATGGGTTGGTCAATTGGCCTTGGTATCATTTTCTGTTTGCTTTTCTGGAGTGTTGCGAAAGCTGCCAATTCTGGCGTGCCTACCAAATTCCAAGCAGCAATCGAAATGGTTATCGAGTTTGTTGACTCAAGCGTTCGCGATACCTTCCATGGTAAATCTCGTTTAATCGCACCACTTTCACTGACCATTTTCATGTGGATTTTCCTCATGAACTTAATGGACTTGATCCCTGTTGACTGGATTCCGTATTTGGCTCAACACATTGGTGCAAGCGTATTTGGTATGGACCCTCATCACGTTTACTTTAAGATCGTTCCGTCTACAGATCCTAACATTACCCTTGGTATGTCATTGTCTGTCTTCGTTCTCATCTTGTTCTATAGTATTCGTGAGAAAGGGATTGGTGGTTTTGTTGGCGAATTAGCGCTCAATCCATTTAACCCAAGTAACCCGATTGCAAAAGCGTGTCTAATTCCTGTTAACTTAATTTTGGAATTAGTGACCTTCCTTGCACGACCAGTTTCATTGGCTCTACGACTATTTGGTAACATGTATGCAGGTGAGTTAATCTTCATCTTGATCGCATTATTACCGTTCTGGATTCAATGGGCATTGTCTGTGCCTTGGGCGATCTTCCACATTCTCGTAATTACGTTGCAAGCATTTATCTTTATGATGCTGACCATCGTTTACTTGAGCATGGCAAGCGAAAAACATTAATGGTATTGCCTAATTGTCATGTGCAGTTAGGCGAATTTTTATATTTTAGTTTGGTATAACTAACCTCTGAGGAATTTTTTCATGGTATTAGGTCTAGTTGCAATTGCATCTGCTATCTTAATCGCTTTCGGTGCTTTGGGTACTGCGATTGGTTTTGGTCTTTTAGGTGGTCGCTTCTTGGAAGCTGTTGCTCGTCAACCAGAATTGGCTCCACAACTTCAAACTCGTATGTTCTTAATCGCAGGTCTTCTTGATGCTGTGCCTATGATCGGTGTTGGTATTGGCTTGTTCTTCATCTTCGCTAATCCATTTGTAGGTTAATAGCTTCATTTCTAAACCCATAGAACTTTGAGGAATAGTAATGGATATTAACGCAACATTGATTGGCCAAGCGATTGCATTTGCGATTTTTGTCGCATTCTGCATGAAGTTTGTTTGGCCACCACTAATCAATGCGATTAGTGAGCGTCAGCGTAAAATCGCTGATGGCTTAAATGCTGCTGAAAAAGCTAAAGCTGACCTTGCTGATGCACAAGCACAAGTTAAGGCAGAGTTAGATGCAGCAAAAGCACAAGCGGCTCAATTGATCGAACAAGCGAACCGTCGTGGTGCGCAATTGGTCGAAGAAGCGCGTACCCAAGCATCTGCTGAAGGTGAGCGTATTCGTCAACAAGCGAAAGAAGCTGTTGATACAGAAATCAATTCTGCTCGCGAAGAATTACGTCAACAAGTTGCTGCTTTGGCAGTTGATGGTGCAGAGAAAATTCTTAGCCAGAAAGTTGACGCAGAAGCTCACAATGCCATGCTGACTCAGCTGGCTGCTAAACTTTAAGCGAGGGAAACATGGCTGAACTCTTGACGTTGGCACGCCCGTACGCCAAAGCAGCATTTGCTTACGCTTCTGAGCAAGGTGCAACTGACAATTGGTCGAATGCGTTACAAGTGCTCAGTGCTGCGGTGCAAGACGAAGCATTTTCCGCTTATTTAAATCGCCCTGAGCTTACTCCTGTGGAGCAAGTAGAGCTTTTTGCTAAAGTTTTAGGTGAGCAACAAACGCAAGCTGTGTCAAATTTTTTGACATTGCTTGCTGAAAACGACCGTTTGGCGTTGCTTCCTGAAATTGCAGCAGAATATGAACAGCTTAAATCACAGAATAACAACACGGTTGATGTCGTAATTGAATCGGCATTCCCGTTAACTTCTGTTCAGGAACAGTTGCTTGCACATGCGTTAGAAAAACGTTTTAACGCAGCAATTAATGTTTCTGTTGAAGTAAATCCTGCGCTCATTGCAGGAGTTGTGATTCGTGCAGGCGATCAAGTGATAGATGACTCTGCGCTTAACAAGCTTGAAAAAATGCGGACTCGTCTTCTTGCCTAAAGCAAAAAGACTGAACTATTAAAAGATTGAGGAATAGCGCAATGCAACAACTGAATCCATCCGAGATCAGTGCGCTCATTAAACAGCGTATCAGCGATCTGGACACCAGCGCGACCGCTAAAAATGAAGGCACCATTGTTATGGTGTCTGACGGTATCGTGCGTATTCACGGTCTTGCTGATGCAATGTACGGTGAAATGATCGAATTTGACGGCGGCTTATTTGGTATGGCACTGAACCTAGAACAGGATTCAGTGGGTGCCGTTGTTTTAGGTAACTACCTAAGCCTTCAAGAAGGTCAAAAAGCTCGTTGTACAGGTCGTGTATTAGAAGTTCCAGTTGGTCCTGAACTTCTTGGCCGTGTCGTAGACGCTTTGGGTAACCCAATTGATGGTAAAGGCCCTATTGATGCAAAACTGACTGATGCTGTTGAAAAAGTAGCACCAGGTGTAATTTGGCGTCAGTCTGTCGATGAACCTGTTCAAACTGGTTATAAATCAGTTGATACCATGATCCCTGTTGGTCGTGGTCAGCGTGAGTTGATTATTGGTGACCGTCAAACTGGTAAAACAGCAATGGCGATCGATGCGATCATCGCTCAGAAAAACTCTGGCATTAAATGTGTATACGTAGCAATTGGTCAAAAACAATCGACTATCGCTAACGTTGTACGCAAGCTAGAAGAAACTGGCGCTATGGCGTACACCACTGTTGTCGCTGCTGCGGCTGCTGATCCTGCTGCAATGCAGTATTTGGCTCCGTACTCTGGCTGTACAATGGGTGAATACTTCCGTGACCGCGGTGAAGATGCGTTGATCATTTATGATGACTTGTCTAAACAAGCAGTTGCGTATCGTCAAATTTCATTGCTTTTACGTCGCCCACCAGGTCGTGAAGCATACCCAGGTGACGTATTCTATCTTCACTCACGTCTTCTTGAACGTGCTTCTCGTGTATCTGCTGACTATGTTGAGCAATTCACGAAAGGTGAAGTTAAAGGTCAAACTGGTTCATTAACTGCATTGCCAATCATTGAAACGCAAGCAGGTGACGTATCAGCATTCGTACCAACTAACGTAATTTCGATTACTGACGGTCAGATCTTCCTTGAAACTTCGTTGTTTAACGCAGGTATCCGTCCTGCTGTAAACGCGGGTATTTCTGTATCGCGTGTTGGTGGTTCTGCTCAAACCAAGATCATCAAAAAATTGTCAGGTGGTATCCGTACTGCTTTGGCACAATACCGTGAATTGGCAGCGTTTGCTCAGTTCGCTTCTGACCTTGACGAAGCAACTCGTAAGCAACTTGAACATGGTCAACGTGTAACTGAGTTAATGAAGCAAAAACAATATGCTCCTTACTCAATTGCAGACCAAGCTGTTTCAATTTATGCATCTAACGAAGGCTATATGGCTGACGTTGAAGTGAAGAAAATCGTTGCATTTGATGCTGCGTTAATTGCTTACTTCCGTTCAGAACATGCTGCGTTAATGCAAAAAATCGATGAAACTGGCAATTATGACAAAGACATCGAAGCTGCATTCAAAGCAGGTATTGAGAGCTTCAAAGCGACTCAAACTTACTAAGTTTTTAGTTAGGTTTGGTTCACGGATCAACCTTCGGAAGCCCGAAAGGGCTTTCGATTACTAGGTTAAGCGTATGGCAAATTTAAAAGAAATTCGCGCCAAAGTAGCTAGTATCAAGAGCACGCAAAAGATTACTCGCGCGATGCAAATGGTAGCTGCTTCTAAAATGCGTCGTGCGCAAGAGCGCATGGCTCAGGGCCGTCCGTATGCCGATAATATGCGCCGTGTAATTGCTCACTTGGTACAAGCGAATCCTGAATATAAACACCGTTATATGGTTGACCGCCCAGTTAAGCGTGTTGGCTATATCGTTGTGTCTTCGGATCGTGGTTTGGCAGGTGGCTTGAACATTAACTTGTTCAAGAAAGTTGTGCAGCATGTCAAAGCACAACAACAGCAGTCAATTGAAGTTGAATTTGCTTTGATTGGTCAAAAAGCGGTTTCGTTTTTTAAGAGTTACGGCGGTAAAGTGCTCGGTGCTACGACCCAAATTGGTGATGCACCAAGTTTGGAACAGTTAACTGGCTCAGTGCAAATCATGCTTGATGCATTTGATAAAGGCGAATTAGATCGTATCTACCTCGTTTCAAATGGTTTCGTCAACGCAATGACACAACAGCCTAAAGTTGAACAACTAGTTCCTTTAGCACCAGCTGAAGAAAGCGATGACCTCAACCGTCAATATGGTTGGGATTACATCTACGAACCAGAAGCAGAAGAATTGTTAAATGGTTTGTTGGTTCGCTATATCGAGTCTATGGTTTATCAGGGCGTGATCGAAAACGTTGCCTGTGAGCAGTCTGCACGTATGGTTGCAATGAAAGCAGCAACTGATAACGCAGGTCAGCTTATTAAAGACCTACAACTCATTTACAACAAGCTGCGTCAAGCCGCGATTACTCAGGAAATTTCCGAGATCGTTGGCGGTGCCGCTGCCGTTTAACATTATTAGTTTGAATTGAGGAGACAGCAATGAGTAGCGGTCGTATCATTCAGATCATCGGCGCGGTTATCGACGTCGAGTTTGAACGCACTAGCGTTCCTAAGATCTATGACGCTCTCCATGTTGATGGTACTGAAACTACATTAGAAGTTCAGCAACAACTTGGTGACGGTGTTGTTCGTACCATCGCAATGGGATCTACTGAAGGTCTTAAACGTGGTCTTACAGTAACCAGCACAAATGCACCGATTTCTGTTCCTGTTGGCCCAGCAACGCTTGGTCGTATCATGGACGTTTTGGGTCGCCCTATTGATGAAGCAGGTCCAGTTGCAACTGAAGACCGTTTGCCAATTCACCGTCAAGCACCTTCTTATGCTGAACAAGCTGCTTCTACTGACCTTTTAGAAACTGGTATTAAAGTCATCGACTTACTTTGCCCGTTTGCTAAAGGTGGTAAAGTTGGTCTATTTGGTGGTGCGGGTGTTGGTAAAACCGTAAACATGATGGAATTGATCAACAACATCGCAAAAGCGCACTCAGGTTTGTCTGTGTTCGCTGGTGTTGGTGAGCGTACTCGTGAAGGTAACGACTTCTATCACGAAATGAAAGATTCTAACGTTCTTGACAAAGTAGCAATGGTCTACGGTCAGATGAATGAGCCACCTGGTAACCGTTTACGCGTAGCGTTGACTGGTTTGACCATGGCTGAATACTTCCGTGATGAGAAAGATGAAAACGGTAAAGGCCGTGACGTATTGTTGTTCGTTGACAACATTTACCGTTACACATTGGCTGGTACCGAAGTATCTGCACTTCTAGGTCGTATGCCATCTGCAGTAGGTTACCAACCTACACTTGCAGAAGAAATGGGTGTTCTTCAAGAGCGTATTACGTCGACTAAATCTGGTTCGATCACTTCGATCCAAGCGGTATACGTACCTGCCGATGACTTAACTGACCCATCGCCTGCAACGACATTTGCTCACTTAGATGCAACAGTAGTATTGAGCCGTGACATCGCATCTTCTGGTATTTATCCAGCGATCGATCCACTTGACTCAACTTCACGTCAGTTAGACCCATTAGTTGTTGGTACTGAGCATTATGAAATTGCACGTTCTGTACAGAACGTATTGCAACGTTATAAAGAGCTTAAAGACATCATCGCGATCTTGGGTATGGACGAATTGGCTGAAGAAGATAAATTGGTTGTTTACCGTGCGCGTAAAATCCAACGTTTCTTCTCTCAACCGTTCCACGTAGCTGAAGTATTTACTGGTGCTCCTGGTAAATTAGTACCACTTAAAGAAACGATTCGTGGCTTTAAAGGTCTATTAGCTGGTGAATACGATCACATCCCAGAACAAGCGTTCTATATGGTTGGTGGTATTGACGAAGTGATTGCTAAAGCCGAGAAACTTTAATTAGCTACTCTAATTTAGGAGATTCTCATGGCGACTATGCAATGTGATGTCGTAAGTGTGAAAGAGTCGATTTACTCTGGACAAGTTACGATGTTAATCGCAAAAGGTGCAGGTGGTGAGCTAGGTATTTTACCTGGACATGCACCGCTTGTAACTTTACTCCAACCTGGCCCGATTCGTGTTCAGTTGGAAAATGGTACAGAAGAAATCGTCTATGTATCAGGTGGTGTTTTAGAAGTTCAACCTCACGTTGTGACTGTGCTTGCAGATACTGCAATCCGCGCGGACAACTTGGACGAAGCTGCAATTATGGACGCGCGTAAAAACGCTGAACATTTGCTTGCGAACCAAAAAAGTGATTTGGACTCTGCTGCTGCATTGGCTGCACTTGCAGAAACTGCTGCTCAGCTTGAAACTATCCGTAAAATCAAAAACCGCGCGCAATAAGCAGCGGTTGGAGATTGAAAAAGCCACTCGAAAAGAGTGGCTTTTTTTATGCATGTGTATTTGAAATGAAGTATTTTGGCTAAATTATCTGTACTGGTGAATCAGACTGTATTGTGTAAAATTTAAAAGGCTTATGCCAAGGTCGAGCCTGAATTTGTCTTATTTTATGGTATAAGAGAAGTCTATGCTGTCAGGTTAAACATGATGAAACTTATTGAAATCGAACCTCATTTTTGGGAACTATATCAGAACCAAGATCAACTCTATTTAAGCGTCAGTGTGGATAATAGTGCAGCAACCTATAACTGGGATTTGCACCTGACACAAGCACAGCAACAAGCGTATCAGCAACAGGGACGAGAAAGTATAGTGGAGCTTGCCAAACAAATTGTGGCTGCTGTTTTTCGTGGTGATTTTTCATTTGTGGAACAATACGCAACGACTTTAGAAGAACAAAATGCCATGTTGGCTGCATTTAAAATATGGCGCAATCTGCAAAAAAATGATTAATCTTGATACTGAATCGAAAATTTTCCCTCAGTGCTGCTGATTTGTACCTGATAAATTTCGTCAAATCCTTCACTCAACTGGGGCGCTTGTAAACGTCGATGTGTGGCTCGCACGCCTTTTTCAGGAATAAGAGCTTTACCTTGACGTTGCAGATTGCGTGTTAAAGCACCTTCTAGAGAAGTTTGAAAATAATAGGCAATGATTTGAAAGCCCGCTTGTTTAGCTTGATGGATATATCGAGCACGATCTTCAGCAGAAACATTGGTGTTATCAATCACGCATTTTGTTTTAGAGGCGAGACAAGCTTCAAAAATCAATTTTTCCCGATGCCGAGTTTTCAGCATGTCTAAATTAATACGCAAATGGGTATGATAAAAATATTGTTGGTAAAATGTAGATTTCCCTGATGCCTGAATTCCAATAAAAATAATGAGTTGCATACTTTATCTAATTTTAAAATCTTATTGATGATGTATTAAAACATGGTTCATTGAACTAAGTATTTTATTTAAAAAAAGATTTCAAATGAGCTAATCTGAGATTATTCACATAAAACCTACCAAATACCTACCCAAACTACTTTAGGTTATTAATGAGAATGATTATTAAGTTCATTGAAAACTTTCAACATTCTTGATCAATGCAATAATAAGGAAAATAACATGGGAAGCACAATGAAAGCTGCTGTTGTCACAGCATTTAATCAACCCTTAGAAATCCAAGAGGTCGCTATTCCAAAAGTCAGTGCTGGTAAAGTACTGGTCAAAGTGATTGCAACAGGTGTATGCCATACCGATCTTCATGCCATGCATGGTGACTGGCCGATTAAACCAACTGTTCCATTTATTCCTGGGCATGAAGGTGTTGGTGAAGTGATAGAAATTGGTGAAGGAATTTCACATCTCAAAGTGGGGGATAAAGTTGGAATTCCATGGCTATATTCAGCTTGTGGGCATTGTGATCATTGTTATGCGGGCTGGGAAACTTTGTGTAAAGAGCAGCAAAACTCAGGCTACTCCGTTAATGGCAGCTTTGCGGAGTATTGCCTTGCTGATGGTGATTATGTCGGTGTAATTCCAGAAGGTGTAGATTTATTGGAAATTGCACCAATTTTATGTGCTGGCGTAACTGTCTATAAAGGTCTAAAAATGACAGAAGCCAAGACGGGGGATTGGGTCGCAATTTCAGGAATTGGTGGTTTAGGACATGTTGCGGTGCAATATGCTAAAACAATGGGCTTCAATGTTGTCGCAATTGATGTGGATGATTCCAAACTTGATTTGGCAAAAGAACTGGGTGCAGATGTTGCAATTAATGCGCTCAAAGTGAATGTCAAAGATGAGGTGATTAAAGCCACAGGAGATGGCTGTCATGGTGTGTTGGTGACGGCAGTTTCTCCGAAAGCCTTTGAGCAGGCGGTTGCTATTGTACGTCGTGGCGGTACGATGGTGCTCAATGGCTTACCTCCAGGTAAGTTTGATCTGTCTATTTTTGATATGGTACTGGACGGAATTACGGTACGCGGTTCGATTGTTGGAACACGTCTAGATTTGAAAGAAGCTCTGGATATTGCAGCGCGTGGTAAAGTGAAGGCACATATCAGTGTTGAGCCACTCGAAAATATTAATGATATTTTTGAGCGCATGGAACATGGAAAAATTGATGGTCGTATTGTGATTGATTTAGCGCTTTAAGCCATAATAAAAACAGGGTGCATGATGCACCCTGTTTTTATTTTTTAGATAATTAATAATGAACGACTTTAACGACATGATGGTTGTTGGTGTTGATCAATACATATTTATGGTCGACTTTATACCACTGTTGATGACGTGCTGGACGTGGTAATTTTTTGAAGTGACGGTAATCTACTGCGTGCGCACGTTTAAAATGAGCAGGTGGTGCAGCATGACCAACACGCCACTCTGTAGTTGTCACGGTCTTTTTCACATAGTGTGGGTCATTTGGATGTGCAAACACTGAACCAGCGGCTAAAGTTGCAGATACCGTTAAAATAATTCCTTGGACTAAACGTTTCATTGAATTCTCCACATGTTATTACTGTTGTTTCGATAGTTTTATTTAAGCAGATTCGGGAGATAAGCCAAGATGGATTTTGTTGGGACAATTTTAAAACCATGAACAGACCATGAAAATATCCCTGACTAATGTAAACTTAGATTAATTGCTTAGTATTTATGAAAAGATAAATCAATAAAAAATAGAGTAAATCTGCTTGGATTTACTCTATTTGAAAATTTTATTTGGCAAGTTCAGCTTCAATTGCACTGACAATACGTTCATCATCGGCAGTGATGTCTGGTGCAAAACGTGCCACGATGTCGCCATTTTTGCCAATCAGGAATTTCTCAAAGTTCCAAAGAATTTCAGGTTTTGGATTTGGTGTTAAGCCATATTCAACCAAATCTTTCCACCAAGGGCCTTCACCAATACGCTCTGGTTGTGCCGCAATCAGTGCTTGATAAAGTGGGTGTTTATCTTCACCAGCAACTGAAATTTTTGCGAATAGTGGGAAATCAACTTGATAATTCAGTGAGCAGAACTGTTGAATTTCTTCATTGGTACCTGGTTCTTGTGCCAAGAAATTATTCGCAGGGAAGCCCAAAATCTCTAAACCTTCAGCTTGTTTAGCCTGATACAGTTTTTCCAAGCCTTCGTATTGCGGGGTTAAACCACATTTAGATGCAACATTAACGACTAACAAGACTTTGCCTTGGTACGGTGCAAGTGTTGTGGCTTCACCTGTAATGGTGTTTACAGGAATTTCATAAATAGACTGGCTCATGATGCAATCCTTAAAAAGTAGACTAATGTTTTAAAATGATTTTTTATTAAAAACAAGCAGATTTACGTGACTAGCGTTCCAAGCGCATTTCCGCAGGGGTTTTTCCCAAGTAACGCCGAAAAAATGCAATGAAACTGGAGCTATGGCGAAAACCAAGCAAGTAAGCAATCTGCTTAATGCTTTGCCCTTGTTTCAGCAAACATACTGCATGAATAATTTTGGCACGGTTACGCCATTCGGAAATGGGTAATCGCAGTTCTTGCTGACTTAAACGTAACAAATGTCGTTCGCTGATTTGAAAAGGGGCAAGCAGATTTTGAATTGAATGCTGAAAATTGGATAGCTCATTCAGCTTTGCCAAAATAGGCTGTAAAACAGGGTGGCTACTTTGCGGAAGATAATGATCATAACTGTCGGCAAAGCGAAGTTGATCAAAAATTACCTGTAATAGATGCTGATATTGCTGCGGGTAGTTGTGGCGGATCAGCAGTGCTTCTTTGACCAAAGCATGGAGCAGGGGGCGAGTGACCAAGGTTTGACACTGTGGAGTGAGGTGTTGCGCCAAATCAGGATGAATACGAATACAGATAAAATGCGTGACATCTTGATTAATCGCAAGACAACCATGTTCTGTCTGTGGAGGTAGCCACAGCCCATAATTGGGCGGGGCTAGGTAGAGTTCATCTCGGATTTGCAGTTGTAAAATGCCATCCAGACTAAAATTGAAGTCGCCCCACAGACAGCAATGCATCGAAATCTGTTCGTTAGCCTGAAAGAAGAATTCATGGATTTCAATCAGGTCACTTAAGTTTTTCAGATTTGATGCATGGGTCATAAGCAACTCTCAGGATTCGCAGCTCACTTTTGGATTGTTTAATCCTCGGGTCAGGGTAAATAAAGCAATCAGTGCCAAGATAATAAAACTGAGCACACTATAGATCAGGGTACTTTCATTATAGTGATCAACCACGATGCCACCAAATAATGAACCGACCGCAATCATCACCTGAAACATCCCTACAAATAAAGGCATACCTTTTTCTACCGCATCACCTGCGTGCAGGAACATCCAGATATTGGCTGTGGTCGGGAATGCGCCAAACGCAAAGCCCCATAATGCCGTTAAAGTCAGCGCTCCAAATAAGCCAGTTGCAAAGATAGGGAAGCTGAAGAAGACAATCGCAAAGCATAAACCCACAAAGGCAAGGGTATAACGAATATTGAGATTTCCGCTATAACCTGCAAAGGCATTTCCAAAAATTCCTGCAATACCGTAGAGCAACAATAGACTGCTAATGGTTGAACTACTAAAACCTGCAATATGCTTGAAGAACGGTGCGAGATAGCTATAGGCACAGAAATGGGCTAAACCAATCAGTAGCACAATCACGATACCATGTCGTGCCTTGCTGACCCGAAGTAATGCAGGTAAATCACTGAAACGAATTGCTGATTCGGGTAACAGTTTAGGTAAGCAAAAGACTTGTAAAATCAGGACTAAAAATCCAATTGCAGCATTGATGGCAAAGGCACTACGCCAACCGTATAAGCCACTTAACCAAGTCCCAATTGGCACACCCAATACAGTTGCAAAAGTAACACCAGTCATGACGACTGCAGTGGCTTTGGCAATTGGTAACTGTGCAGGTGCAAGTTTGCCACTTAAGGCGATTGCAGTTGCCCAAAAACCACCAATCGAGATCCCTAAAACCAAACGACTGAGTAGCACAATATGAAAATTGCTGGCGAGTGCGGTAATGGTATTGGCAAGCACCATAATTGCCGTAAGCACAATCAACACATAGCGACGGTCGAGCTGCTTAAACCAAACAGGGAGTAGTGGTGCGGCAAAGGCAGCCATCACCCCAGGTAAGGTAATCACCAAACCTGCTGTGCCTGTGGAAATCTGTAAATCGCTGGCAACATTATTTAAAACGCCAACGGGTAAAAATTCACTGGTGACTAACACAAAAGCAGCAATGGCAACCGTCAAAATGGCGAGCCAACTGCCTTGAGTGGGGGAAGATTGCTGTTCTGAGACCACGGAAGTGGGCATAAAGGCATCCTGTTTTAACAATAAGAATTAATTTTATAGTGATCACTATAAAATAAAATAGTTGAAGAAAATGCTCCCGTCAATTAATTTATAACGGTTGCTATAAAAATGGTTATTCCCTGTATGACAGAACACCCTACAGATTTGGCGATACAAGACACGGATGTCCAAATCAAAAAAAAACGTGGTCGACCAAAGTGTTTTGATGAACAGCAGGCATTGGAAAAAGCCATGTTGTTGTTTTGGGAACATGGTTATGAAGCGACATCAATCAGTGACTTAACACAGGCTCTACACATTACTGCCCCGAGTCTATACAGTTGCTTTGGTGACAAAGCCTCATTGTTTTATCGCTGTATTGACTATTATTTGGAACATGAAGCCTGTCCGATTGTGCCGATTTTTGAGCAGGCAAAAACAGCAAAAGTTGCTTTCGAGATTTATTTATATAACCACTTACAACGCTTGTTGCAGCCCAATAAACCTGCGGGATGCATGCTGATTGTTGCTGCTGTCAATTGCTCGGAACAAACCCATGATGTACAGCAGAAAGTTTTAGAGAAGCGCCTGAAAGAAAAGCAGAAATTGCAGCAGCGTTTACAACAGGGCATTGTGGATGGGGACTTGGCGGCCGATACACCGATTGATGAAATGACTGATTTTTATGCCACTGTGATTCAAGGTCTGACCCTGCAAGCGCGTGATGGCTCGACACAGGAACAATTGCATAAAGTGGTTGAGCATGCGATGCGGGTTTGGGACTTATTTTAAGCCATGTCGTGTTTACGATATTGATGTCGGATTTACAGTATTTCAATCAAATCCGCCGTTCGGCACAATAGTCGTCTGATCCATGATGAAGAGAAAATGTGATGCAACAACGCCAAATAACCCCGTGGTGGGCATTGGTGCTGCCCTTATTGGCTGTACTGATTTGGTCACTGAATATTGTGGTGACGCGGTATGTTTCGGACTTCATTTCACCTGTCAGTATTAGTTTTTATCGCTGGATGATTGCTTTCGTGTTACTGACCCCGTTCATGCTGCATCGGGCATGGCAGGTGCGGGCACAGGTCCGTCAGCATTTGGGGCAACTGGCGATTTTGGGTGCATTTGGTATGGTGTTGTATCAGGGCATTGCCTATACCGCATCGCATTATACCTCTGCGACCAACATGGGCATTATTAATGCCTTTATTCCTGTATTTACCATTTTTGTGTCGATGCTATTGCTTCGAGATATTCCCAATCGCTTTGCGTTGATTGGAAGTGCCTTGTCATTTTTTGGATTGCTGTATGTGATCGGACAAGGGGATTTTTCAGCTTTGTTAACATCAGGACATCATTTTGGTGATGCGTTGATGGTCGTCGCTGTATTTCTCTATGCATTTTATGGCGTATTTCTGAAAAAATGGCGTTTGAATTTGCCTTTGATGGTCAGTGTTTATCTGCAAATTGCGTTTGCTTTGCTGTTTCATCTGCCGTTTATTGCGTATTTGGGATTGGATGCTCTGAATAGCAAAAATGTGTTAAGTGTAGTATATGCAGGGGTGTTTCCATCCTTGTTTGCACCAATTTTATGGATGTTGGCAGTGCAACATTTAGGGCCAAATCGAACCAGTATTTTTATGAATCTTATGCCTGTGTTTACCGCAGTGATTGCGCTGATTTGGTTGCATGAGCAATGGACGATTTACCATACGCTAGGTGGTGTGATGATCTTGTTGGGCATTGCACTGGCGCAGAAGAAAAGCGTGAGTAAGGTGTTAAAACAGGTTTAGTCTTCGCCTTGCATTTCAAGCAGGCTTTCGAGTTCATAAATTCCCAAATCTACCACATGACGATGCAGAAAGTTTTGTTCTGGCAGCTCAGGATTTGGGTATAACCAACGGGTAATTTGTTCAGCAACACTCGAATGATATTGGATTTCAAAATGATTTAAGCCATAAAACACGGCTTTATGAGCATCTGGAACATTTAAGTTAAAGCGTGGATTGGGGTGTTCGCCAAGCGCACTTTTCACGCTCACCAAGTAATCGCCAATAATCGATAAGGTTTTGGTTTTAATCTTTTTAAATTCCATTGTACCCGCAACCAAAAAGGTGTTGATATGGGCAGGCAAGGGAGCGGGTTTACGGCTGTCATCCATTGAACCAATACGTATGGATAGATGTTCCCAGTCATCATCACGGACACTGCCATAGCGCAGATCTAAAATACCGTTACTGCGAAAGTTGACCACATGACGGGCAATTTTAACGAGCGGAAACCGTCCAAGCCGCTCTTGCAGGCGAAAACCAAAACGCTCTAGGGCTGCACCATGATGTGGTGAACCAATACAAATCAGGTTTTGACTACGATGAAACCAGTGTTTTAAATCTTGTTTGCCATAAAATAAGGCACTACGGCAGACCAGTCCGCCCATACTATGCCCAATCAGATCAATCGACTGAATACGAGGATTACGTTCGATCAGGTCTTCAAGCAAATTGGACAAGCTACGTCCATTGGCTGAAATCCTTCGTCCAGTATTGTAGTTGAGATATAGCATGGTATTGTAATCACGCTGTGCCAGTAGGCGTTCACCAATCCCTTCATAGCCATGATTTGACCAATAACGATGGCTCATACATAAACCATGCACAAAGATGACTACACGTCCACCCACATCTCCTTTTTGGATGGCACCATAGTGGTCGTAGAGAACCATCGGCAAGGCAAGGGGATTTTGTTGCAATAAAAAATAATCACCCGCAATCCCATTTAAAATACTGAGTGCTTCTTGAGCAATTGGACTCAGTGCTTTATCGCGCATGTGTGGATAATGTTGCAGAATATGTCTTAAACATGGCGCAAGAAAGCGACTTCCATATTTCTTAAGCAAATCATAAACCAGATGGTTAAACTGATGAATGATACAACTGCGCTGTAAGCGCTGCGCACGTTGCTCATCAATCGCGAGTAGACTCGACAATAACTCTGTTTGAATATCATGCATTAAGCCATACAAGTTTTGTGTCGGCGTTGTCAAAAGTTGTGCAAAACCTTCCAGCAAGTCAGCTTGACTGGGTGGGGTGTCATCCCAACGACAATAAGTCTCATGTAGCGGCGTTAAACTTGGCATAGTCTTTGATCTCTCTATAACTGTGCTAACCAAGTATTGTCTGGTACTACGGCAATAGTTTATGGTTTTGCTATGCTTTACCATACGCAATTTTTACGCAGGCTGAGCGGGCTTTTGTCCTACAAGACCAGTTTAAATCATCATAAATGGTCATGCGGGGAATGATGTAGATTTAATACAAAATTGATGGTTGATTAAGATGAATATTATTTATTTACATGGTTTTCGTAGTCATTCTTATTCTATAAAGGGGCAACAGCTTAAACAATACTGCCAGCAAAATCACCCTGAGTACAGCGTTCATTTACCCGATTTGAACATGCCACCGTTGGAAGCACTGGCGCATATTTCAGGCTATATGCAGATGCTCGATGATGTGGTTCTGGTGGGGAGCAGTCTAGGGGGCTTTTATGCAACCCATTTAGCACTGCAACACAACTGTCCTGCGGTATTGATTAATCCTGCTGTGCATCCTTATCCTTTGTTTATGCGTTTGTTTGGTCAAGGGCAAATCCCATTACAAGTCACAGCCGACTGGACACTGGATGAACCACAGTTGCAACAGTTGGCTGCCATGGATATCCCTATTGTGCAAGATGCCAGCAAATTGTTAGTGTTATTGCAACAAGGCGATGAAGTCTTGGATTATCGGGAAGCACAACGCTATTATAATCAGGCTCAAACCCCCAGTATGATCATGACAGAAGTGGGGGGAAATCATGCCATGGAAAATTTTGCTGATAAAATTCCCATGTTGCTGACTTTTTTAGCCTTAGCGATCACAAAGGAAAAATAATCACGTGTCACAATATACGGCTCAATCCCTCGAAGTTTTATCTGGTCTAGATCCTGTACGTCGCCGTCCGGGAATGTATACCGATACCACGCGTCCAAACCATCTTGCGCAAGAAGTGATTGATAATGCGGTGGATGAAGCTTTGGCAGGGCATGCCAATCAGATTAGTGTCACAGTCTTTGAAGATGGCTCACTCTCGGTTCAGGACAATGGTCGCGGTATGCCTGTCGATATTCACCCTGAATATGGACAAAGCGGGATTGAGATCATTCTGACCAAGCTGCATGCAGGCGGTAAATTCAGCACCGACAACTACCAGTTTTCAGGTGGCTTGCATGGGGTCGGGATTTCAGTGGTCAATGCCTTGTCCAACCGTGTTGAAGTGGATGTGCAGCGTCAGGGCAATCTCTACAAGATGGCTTTTGAACATGGCGAGCCTGTTGCACCGCTTGAAGTGCTTGAAGGTAAAGCGCCGAAACGTGCCACAGGCACACTGGTACGTTTTTGGCCAGACAGCAAATATTTTGACAATCCGAAATTTGCTTTAAAAGCTTTAAAACATAACCTGAAAGCCAAAGCAGTTTTGGCGGCGGGTTTAAAAATTTGCTATATCGATAAGATTAACAATGAAAAAATCGAATGGCAGTTTGAAAATGGTCTGGTCGACTACTTGATGGATGAACTGCAAGATCGTGAGATTTTGCCACAGCCTGCCTTTGTTTCGCGTGGAGATGCAGAACGTGCCAGTTGTGAATTTGCCGTGTGCTGGAATGTTGAAGGTGGCGAGCAGATTCAGGAAAGTTATGTCAATCTGATTCCAACGGCTCAAGGCGGAACCCATGTCAATGGCTTGCGTTCAGGCGTGACCGATGCACTACGTGAGTTTTGTGAGCTTCGTAACTTGTTGCCACGTAACATGAAACTTTCCGCAGAAGATGTCTGGGATGGCGTGAACTATATTCTGTCGCTCAAGTTCCAAGAACCACAATTTTCAGGGCAAACCAAAGAGCGTTTGTCGAGCCGTGAAGCGGCAGGGATTGTGCAGAATATTGCCAAAGATGCTTTTGCTTTGTGGTTTAACCAAAATGCAGAAACTGCAACTCAACTGGCTGAAATGGCAATTGCCAAAGCAGGTCGACGTTTAAAAGCGGCCAAAAAAGTTGAGCGTAAACGCATTGTTTCAGGGCCCGCATTGCCAGGGAAACTGGCGGACTGTGTTGGGTTAACCCGCGAAGAAAGTGAATTGTTTATTGTCGAGGGGGATTCTGCAGGGGGCAGTGCCAAGCAAGCCCGTGACAAGAATTTCCAAGCGATCATGCCGATTCGCGGGAAAATTCTGAATACATGGGAAGTGTCTTCTGACGAAGTTTTGGCATCACAAGAAGTCCATGATATTGCGATTGCGATTGGTGTAGACCCAGGCAGTGATGATTTATCGGAATTGCGTTACGGAAAAATCTGTATTCTTGCCGATGCCGACTCGGATGGTTTGCATATTGCAACTTTACTCTGTGCTTTGTTTGTGAAGCATTTTCCTGCTTTGGTGGAAGATGGGCACTTGTTTGTCGCCATGCCACCATTGTTCCGTGTCGATGCTGCTAAAGACGTATTTTATGCACTTGATGAAGATGAATTGGAAAGCATTTTAGCCAAAATCAAAACTAAAAATCCGCAGATCACCCGCTTTAAAGGGTTGGGTGAGATGAATGCGAGCCAGCTTCGTGAAACCACGATGGATCCGAATACGCGCCGTTTGGTACAGTTAGATCTGGATGATGCTCAATTCACAGCCAGTTTGCTGGATAAGTTACTTGCCAAAAAACGTTCTTCAGATCGTAAACATTGGTTAGAGCAAAAGGGTAATTTAGCTGATTTGGCAGTTTAAGCACAGTAAAAAGAGGGCAGTTGCCCTCTTCTTTATGGATGAGTTTGTCGGTATAAGTCCCATTCATCCTGCTCTTGCCCATTGGGTAATTTACAGTTGGACGATTCATTGCCAAAAGCATCTTTGAGGTGGTGTAATTTACCGCCTTGCTCTAGGCAATATTTACTGGCAGGGTTTGCCATCGCCAGTTGTTTTTCCGAAGGATTACTGCTACATGCTGCTAAAAATGCCGTTGCAGTGGCAAGGCTCAGTACAATCAAATTTTTCATCATAAACAAGAGTTGGCACACTAAACAGGCTTTCTACTATAGCCAATGGAGCTTGCAGAAGTTTTATGCTTTTGCAAAGACTAAGTAGGGAAAATGTAGAAACATGTTATTCAATCGACATGTCGGTATGCCAAAGGAAATAACCGCCATACTGATTCATTTTAAATTCACCACCTGCGGATTTGCCTTGTTCAGTGAGTTGGTGTTTTCCAGTAATTTAGCAGACAGGCTGCCGAAACAGCCTAACTAGAATCCTATTCTTGAATCAGTACCGATTCAGGGAACTTGAACACATCACAGTTGTGACCTGTACCGAGTCGGTCAACCACAGCAAAATCACTTGGACTTTCCAAAGTCAGAAGTGGGTGATGCCATGTTCCTGCACGATAATTCACGCCTTGTGTACCATCTGACATAAAGGCGCGAATACGCTGTAGATCAGGCTGTTCAGCATTTAAATTGGGACCAACCACAATCAGGAATTTTTGTCCCTGCATTGGAATAAAGGCTTGTGAGCCAATTGGATGTCGTTCCAGCATATCAATCTGCAATGGCAAAGTTGTGGTTTTGATATTGCGGAAAATACTGATGCCAATCTTGCCTGTTGCGTCGCTTTCAGTTTGTACCAATGCGTGATAACGCTCGGTATGTGCATCATTGATATGAAAAAAATCATGTCCTGCACAGCCGATCACTTCGCCGAATTCGGCGAAGCTTTCAATGCTTAACGGTTCAATCTGAACGGTGATTTGACTCATCCTGTGACTTTACCCCATAAACGAATACGGCTAATGCCGCCATCTGGAATCATGTTGACGCGGATATGTGAGATTTTTTCATGCGCCAAAATTTCATTGATATAGCTGTGCACATGATCCATTTGCATGTCTTGTGCTTCCAGTAAAAATGGCCAGAACATGCTTTGCGGGATTAATTGTGGATCGGTGGCATCTTCTACATAGACGGCTTGAATTGACACTTGTGCAGGGAAGTTGCCTTTAAAGTGAGCCGTATCAATCTCAATTTTTTCAATAGCGCCTGCCTGTCCTAACGCCAACACGCACCAATCAAAACCAGGCGCGCGGCGGCGTTTGGTTTCCCAGCCATCACCCATGTTGATACCACGCCCTGGGTTGATCAGGTTACGTGGGTGACCATAGTGTGCATCACTAAATGCAATCACACGTCCGCCATTTTCCAGTGCCAGCAAATCGAGAGTTTGCTCACTGTCTTTAAGCTGAATTTGCACTTCACCATACACGCGCAAACGCGCTACACCACCGTCAGGGAAAATGTTCAGGCGAATATGGGTAAACACCTGATCTGATGCAATCTCAAAAATATGATGCTGACTTGAACCTAAAACACTGTTGGGCAGCAAACTGTGCCATTCAACCTGATCAAGTTGATCATCGGGTGCGTAGCAAGCTTCTAGTGCAGCTGATGCAGGATAGTTGCCTGTAAAGAATGTGGTGTCGATGTCTAGCCCTGAAATCTTGCCTGCCACACCGAGTTTAACGATACACCAGTCGTAGCCTGTATGACGTTTACGGCGGGTTTCCCAACCATCCATCCATTTGCCATGATCATCAAATTTGTCTTCGACAAAAATCGGCGCATCGGCATTGAGCATGCGTTTTGCTTCAGCAAAAAATTCATCAGAACAGTCAATGATCGTGGCACCAATACGTGCATCGGCAAGGTTGGTCAGGTGAGTCAACTGCGTTGGTAGTTCAAAAGCAGGCGCAAGTAGGGTAGCCATGTATTTTTCCTGTGGGGTGTTTTTATGTCGTGAAATAAAATCCTTTGCCTATACTAGCATTGTTGATTATTTAAAAAAGAGTGGCAAAAATGTGGCAGTTTTGCAGGAATTGAACGAATTCAGAGCAAAATAGTTGGTATGGCACGTTTTTGGCATCAAAAATAAAACAAACGGTATAAATATACAGGAGCTATAGATGGAAATTGTCATTATCGGTGCTGGTATGGGGGGGTTAACCACAGGAATTGCACTAAAAAGGTTCGGACATAAAGTAACCATCTATGAACAAACACAAAAAATTCTTCCCGTTGGTGCAGCGATCTCTTTATGGTCAAATGGCGTGAAATGCCTGAACTATTTAGGATTATCTGCTCAAATTGCCAAACTGGGTGGGCAAATGAATGATCTGGCTTATGTCGATGGTTTGACAGGGGAAACCATGACGCAATTTAGTTTGCAGCCGCTCATTCAAGAAGTCGGTCAGCGTCCGTATCCTGTATCGCGCGCCGATTTACAAAACATGCTTATGGATGAATTTGGTCGTGAAGATATTCATTTGGGTAAACGTATGGTGGCCTTGGAGCAACAAGCGGGCAAGGTGAAGCTGCAATTTGAGGATGGTGACGAAGTTGAAACCGAGCTGTTGATTGGGGCAGATGGCACACACTCGATTACCCGTGCTTATGTACTGGGTGAACAGGTTCAGCGCCGTTATGCAGGCTATGTTAACTGGAATGGACTGGTAGATATTTCTGAAGATTTAGCACCAGCAGAACAATGGACAACCTATGTCGGTGAGGGCAAACGTGCATCATTCATGCCCGTAGCCGATCAGCGTTTCTATTTCTTTTTAGATGTGCCATTACCTGTCGGTTTGGAGAATGACCGCAGTCAGTATCAAAACCAACTCAAAGAATATTTCAAAGGCTGGTGTCCACAGGTTCAAAGCTTGATTGAACGACTTGATCCGCAAAAAACTAATCGGGTTGAAATTCATGACATTGAGCCATTTTTGAAGTTCTATAAAGGGCATGTGGTTTTGGTGGGCGATGCCGCACACAGTACCACACCTGATATCGGACAAGGTGGCTGTCAGGCGATGGAAGATGCGATTTATCTGGCACGTGCCTTACAGGTCAATACTTTGGGCATTGAAGATGCTTTGTCCCGCTATCAGGAAAAGCGCAATGAGCGTACCAAAGAAATGGTGTTACGCGCACGTAAACGTTGCGATGTGACCCATATGAAAGATGAGGAAACTACCCAAACATGGTACAGCGAACTGCGTCAGGAAGAAGGGCCGCATATTATGCAGGGTATTATCAGTAATATCGTGGGGAATGTATTGGATTAATACGCATCACAAAACAAAAAATCACTCTATAAAAAAAGATGCCTTGAAGGCATCTTTTTTAACAACTAGATCAAGCGATAACGATCACCTAAGTGATCGTTATACCATGAGACTTAGAAGTTGTAAGTGATTCCAAAACGGTTTTGCAAGAATGCATTTGAATCGCCTTTTTGTTTTTGGAAACCAATAAACTCAGACAAACTCAAACCTTTTAACGCACCTGTAAAGTTATAGAAGCCATAGAACATCACTTCATACATATCTTTATTGGTTTCGGTATTGCTCAAATCGGTATAGGTAATACGGCTACCCACAAAAGCGTTTTGACCAAATGGCGAAGAAAGCTCAGTGGTATAGAAATCACCAGGACCTAAGTCTTGAGTACTGGTAAAGAAGGGTTGTGCAAAGTACGGATCAGAAGAGGTGTTATGTGCATATGGTGTTGGTAACGTGCCGTTACCCCAAGCATCATCTTTCTTGAACACATGGTCGTAGGCAAGACGCCAAGTCAATTTGTCTGTTGGTTTCAGTTTAAGCTGAGCACCAAGAGATGTGCTGTCAACTTTACCGAACTGAGCATCACCAATGTCATTGGCATAAGCAGCTTGTACGCTCACTTCTGGTGCCCATTGAACCTTGTCAAAACCAAGATTGGCTTCGCCATAATACAAGTTGAATGAATCTTCATAGCTTTCTAACCATGCTTGGGTTTTCAAGTATTTATCATTCAAATTGAATTTTTTACCTACGCCAACGCTAGTCACATGGTCAAGGCGAGTGTCTTGAGCTGCTGAGAAAGGATCATCGTTGTAACGGTCACGGTGTGCAAAGCTGTCATCGCCATAGCTTTTGTATTTGTTGATATAGTTTGCGCGAACGAAGTTATCAGCATCGCCATATTTCATATCAATACCTTGATACAAGAATGGTTGCACACGATAGAACGAGTAATCGCCCATAAATGGTAGATCAAGTTTTTGATTACCCACGGTCACAGAGAACTTGTCTTGTGTCCAGTTGATATAGGCTTCACCAATGCCGAACGTATCTTGAGAAAGTTCAGATACATCATCTGAGCCATGTGCAAGACGTTTTTGACCTTCAACACCAATTACTGCTTGGAAACCGTTGTAGCGTGCAGTTTTGTAATTGATGTAACCACCCGCAGTGGTGGTATCTTGGCTATTGTTGGCAAAATAGGCATGATTTGTTGAAAATGAATTGAGACGTAAACTACCTTCAATCGTCCCACAGCTCAACATTTGAGAGAAATCACTAACATTCGCCGCTTTACAAGCTTCATCGCTCGATAATGGCAATGCAAAAACCGAAGAGCATAAGCTGCTGATACCACATAATAGAAGCGCTTTTTTAAGGCGAATATTGCTCATTGTAGACTTCCCCACACAAAATAAACTGGTTTACATGCAAGATGCAAAAATCTGACCAATTTTAAACAATTTTTTTGAAAATGCAGCGTTTCACTGATGAAATGCTAAAGAGATCGTTGAGAAAAACGTCAGAAAAGTGAGGAAGGTCTTGGGCGTATGATTCAAGGAGACCATTTATGCAACAGATTTTAAACTTTTGAATTATAAAGTCTCAGCGAAAAACTATATTTTATGAAGCATTCTGCTTGTATTTAGTGCAAAAAATGAATCAGACTTGACCATTTAGTCCAAAAAGAAGTTTTGATCTTATGATCAAAACTTCTATTGTATTTGAGCTTAACTTCCTCGATAGGTTGAGTAAGCAAAGGGACTAATCAAGAGCGGAACATGGAAGTGTTCTTCGGGATTGTTCACATGAAATTGGATACAGACTTTGGGGAAAAAAGTATCGAGCTGTTTTGCTGCGAAGTAAGGGGCAATTTCATATTCAAGCTGATATTCACCCGCAAGACAATTGGTTAAGCCAAAATCTTTCAAGCGACCATCGGCATCGGTTTGCCCTTGTCCCAATAAAGTGTGGTTTTCTGCATTAAATAATTTTACGGTGACAGCCGCAGCAGGTTTGCCCAAGTGGGTATCTAAAATATGGGTACTAATCACGCCTCAATTCCTTGTTCCAAACGGTGTAGCGCAATGCCTGCCAGTTGTTGGTGAACCACTTGTTTTTCAGTGTCTTCATCATTTTCTAGGCGCTGTTGTAATGCATTTAAGATATCCATGCTAGTGAGTCCAACGGCTTTAATTAGAAAAATAAAACCAAATTTCTGTTCATAAGCAAGATTGGCATCGTATAGCGCATCAGTAGTTGCGACATCTTGATAGACCAATGCTTGCTCTTTTTCTGAAAAAGCTTGTTCTTGTGCAGATAGATCTTTTTTAGCTTTCTGTTCACCAATACGAGGATGAGTGTCGAGTGCCGCTTTAATGTCTTGCCATGTCCATGTTTCAGTTTGCTTTTGCGCTGCATTGATCAGGGTATGTTTGCTCGGATAAGGACGCTGTTCAGCGAGGTCTCGTATCCATGAGGAAATGTGGACACAATGTTTTAAAAATTCTTGTGCTTGTGTCTCAGAGAGTTGGTTGAATTCAGAAAGTTGCATAATTATATCCAGTTTATTGTTGCTATGACTCATTTAAACATGTGCATTCATGTCTGAAAAAGCAAGAGCCGATCTAAATTTTTTACTTTGGAAAATGATGTTGATACCAATGCTGGGCAATATCATGACGGCGGCAAATCCAAACCTTCTCATGTGACTGGATGTAATCCAAGAAACGCTGTAGCGCTTTAAAACGACCAGGCTTACCTAAAATGCGGCAGTGCATGCCAATCGACAGCATTTTCGGAGCAGTTTCACCTTCGGCATACAGCACATCAAACGCATCTTTTAAGTATTGATAGAACTGTTCGCCACTATTGAAGCCACCAGGTGAACAGAACTTCATGTCGTTCGATTCTAAAGTATAGGGAATGATCAGGTGTGGACGGCTTTCGCCCTCAGCATTGGTGAGCGTTGTCCAAAAAGGTAAGTCATCACCATAGTGGTCGCTATCGTATTGAATTTGTGGAAACTCAGCCAAAAGTTGACGGGTGTTTGGGCTATCGCGACCTGTGTACCAACCGATTGGTGCCTCACCGAATAGACTTTCAAGCACGCTGATCGCCTGATCCATATACTGGCGTTCCAATTCGATGGGCATATCCTGATAGTGAATCCAGCGTTGACCATGCGATGCAACGTCATAACCTGCTGATTTGATGGCTTCAACCACATAAGGATTACGAATTAGCGCCATGCCTACCCCAAAAATGGTCATTGGTAAGTTACGGCGTTGAAACTCTTCATGAATACGCCAAAAGCCTGCTCGCGAGCCGTATTCATACATTGAGTCCATCGACATATGCTTGGCTGGAAAACTGGCCGCACCAATAATGTCAGACAAAAATTGTTCTGAACCTGCATCACCATGTTCAATATGATTTTCCGAGCCTTCTTCATAGTTGAGAACAAATTGCACCGCAATTTTGGCTTGATGTGGCCAGTTGGCATGCGGAGGTTGCCCATGATAGCCAATCAGGTCACGTGAATAGGGCTGAGAACGAATAGAATCAATGAGTGCTTGACCACGCAAGTAAGAAGTTGTCACGGTTGGTTTCCTTTTGATCGTTTTTTGCAAAATATACTTGCATATTTTTGAGTATAGCCTGATATTTGAGGTATAAGGACACCGAAACAATATGCAAAAATGGTGACAATATCTTTGGTGAAAGCAGTCTAATCGCTGATAAATCGAAGAACTTTTAACCATCATGCACATGGGTTTTAGGTGCATACACATGGATGGTTTTTTGTTTTGCACACAGCAGATCGATGAAAGAAAGAGGATGAATTATGAACATTGAAATCCGCACAGATAAAAATATTCAAAATAGTGAACGTTTAATTGGTTATATACGTGCAGAACTTACGAATGAATTTCAACGTCACAGTGAACGTATTACCCATTTTTCAGTACATTTGAGTGATGAAAATGGTGACAAAGGCGGAGATGACGACTTACGCTGTATGATTGAAGCGCGTCCAGCAGGATTTAAACCAATCGCAGTGTCTCATAAAGCAGGCAATATTGATGCAGCTATTCATGGTGCAATTGAGCGCTTAAAACGTAGTTTAGAACATGTGATTGAGAAAAAAGACAATCCTCGTGCTAAACCACTCGAAATTATTGAAGATGAAGCTTAATTTTAAGCACGTCTAGAAAAGCTCCTTCGGGAGCTTTTTTTATTGTCTTTCAAGATCGGTTTCTTGATACACTGCTGTACAGAACATCATCATTTGAGAAGACTTCATGCTAACGACATCACAACATGCTTTGATTGATGCCATTGAACAACTGGATTTTGCTCAGGTTAAAGCCGTGTTAGAGCAAGGGCTTGATCCAAATTTTACTGATCCTGAAAAAGGCATGCCAATTTCAATTGCTTGTGATGGTTTATTTCAGTGGTGGGAAATCGTATGCGATGCCTATGAAGCAGGTCAGGCATTAACAGAGCAAGAAAAACAACAGGCTTTACAAGTCCATCTCGATATTCTAGATGCATTGATCCAAGCCAAAGCCAATGTCCATTTATGGGATGCAGAAGAGTTTTACGGCCCACTTTGGGATGCTGCAAGTGCAGCCTGCGTACCTGCAGTTCAGCGTTTACTCGATGAAAAAGTCAATCCAAATACATTGGATGATGAAGATTTGACCGTGTTATCATCAATCAGCCAGTTATTTTTTGAATGTGATTATGATGAAATTGACTGGTCAGAAACCTTGCCTGAGCAAAAGCAAACTTTACAGTTACTGCGTGAGCATGGCGCAAAAATGACAAAAGAATTAACCAATGCTTAATCCTTGAGAATATTTATGAAACTATGGCAACCCACGGCATTCGCACTGGCTTCAGCAGTGAGTATGCATAGTCTTGCAGCTGAATTTTCTTTTGACCGCCCAGGTACGGGGTTTGGTACAGGGATTACCCCTGTTGGCCAACTTGCATGGGAACAAAGTTTACCGAGCGTATCTTATAGCAAACAAGGAACAGATGAGGGTTATGAAAAAACCACGACTGTTCAGACGGATATGTTATTTCGTACAGGTCTGACCGACAGTATGGAATTGCAACTCGGCTGGGATGGTCCAGCATGGACGCAAATTCGCCATGCAGGACAAAAAGTCAATGATCATGGTTTAGGCGATGTGTCTGTTGGTGTAAAAAAAGCCATTGATCTACAAGATGACAAAATGACCATGGCTGTTTTAGGTCAAGTCTCTTTTGCAACAGGCAATCAAGGTTTTAGTGAAGATCATGATCGTTATACCATTGGTTCAACCGTGGCGTATCAACAAAACGAACTTCTGAATACCAGTATGACGATGTTTTATGAGCTAGAAGATGGTCATTGGTCATGGACGGCAGTGCCGACCTTGAGCTATCAAATTGTTGGTAAGTGGTCAGGTTTTTCTGAGTTTGTTTATCGTAAACAAGAAGGGCAAGCCGATCAGACCTCATTGGCAACAGGCTTAGTTTATAGTCTTAACAATCGCACACAATTTGATGCCAGTATTGGTGTCGGTTTGAGCGGTGACGTACCTGACTATACGGGTGGTTTTGGCGTATCCTACCTGTTCTAAACCAATGAGCAGATGTGCCCATGCGACTGCACACGCAAAGAAAGGCGATATTGTGGTTTATACAATATTGCCTTTTGTTTATCGCCTCTTTCCCTGTATTTGCTCATGCAGATGAGCTATTGCCTGTAGAGCAGGCATTTCAGTTTTCAGCCGAATCAATTTCAGATCATCAAGCACAGTTGTCTTGGAAAATTCAGCCGAACTATTATTTATACCAACAAAAATTTACGGTACAACAAAACGCTCAGTCTGTTTCACTTCAATTCCCTGCGGCAGTTTCACAACACGATGACAATTTTGGCAAAAGTCTGGTTTATTTTAATCAGGTTGCTTTTACGATTGCGACTAAGCCCAACCAAAGTTATCGAGTGACATGGCAAGGTTGTGCTAAAGACCGTTTATGTTATCCACCCCAAAATATCACGATACGTACAGATGCAGATGGTTTGCTCAGCGTACAGGATCAAGTGCAAAACCAAAGTACGAGTTTACTTGAACTGTCTCAACAACAATCTCAGCCGTTGAATCAGAATGATGCTTTAAGAACAACATCTACAGATCATTCAGGCACAGCATCAGATCCACAACTGGCAGCAAGTGCCGATGATGAGGTTTGGTCTCAGCGCTTGAGTCAGCATTCGTTTGGATATGGTCTGTTACTGTTCTTGGGCTTAGGTATTTTGTTGGCATTTACACCATGTTCCTTGCCGATGATCCCAATTTTATCGTCTTTATTGATACGAGAGCATAAGGGGCTAAAAGCATGGAGTATCGCACTGGTTTTTGTCAGCAGTATGGCTTCAGTCTATGCCGTATTGGGCATGATAGCGTCATCTTTTGGTTTAGGCTTTCAGCGCTGGTTACAGCAACCTAGCATCCTCATGGCATTTAGTGTGCTGTTTGTGATTTTTGCCTTAAATTTGTTTGGACTGTTTGAAATCAAGTTGCCACATCGTTGGACACAGCGCTTAGATCAGGCTCAGTCCGTGCAAAAAGGTGGTTCATTACTTGGCGCTGCTCTTATGGGCATTATTTCTGCCTTATTGGTGGGACCTTGTATGACAGCACCGCTTGCAGGGGCATTGCTGTTTATTTCGCAAACTCAAAATCAGTGGCATGGGGCAATTTTGCTGTTTAGTTTGGGCTTTGGTATGGGTATTCCCATGCTGTTGGTGAGCTTGTTAGGTGCTAAAGTCTTGCCGAAAGCAGGTCTGTGGATGATACAGGTAAAGGTCATCTTTGCATTTGTCATGTTAGGCTTAGCCGTTTACTTTATTCGCCCAATTGTGCAGATTGGTGCGTGGCAATGGCTGAATGTTCTGCTGATTTTGAGCTTTAGCGCTTATTTGTTGTATGGCATTGCTCGACATGCGCGTGGCTTAAAATGGCTATATGCTGTGTTGTTGCTGAGTCTTGTACCTGCATATGCTTATCAACAATATCAAGGATGGCAAGTTTCCAGTACAGTTCAAACAACGCCAAAAAACCAGTGGCATATTGCCAAAACAGCCGCAGAATTTCAAAAATTGCTTGATCAAGCACCTCAAGGAAAGGCAATTATTGTCGATATTTATGCAGATTGGTGTGTTGCCTGTCAGCCAATTGAACATCACATCTTACCACAAGCAGAAGTTCAGCAAGCGCTTGCAGCGTATTACCTGATTAAACTCGATCTCAGCCAGTACGATGCTTCACATCAGGCTTTGCTCAAGCAGTGGGATATTTTAGGGCCGCCGACTTATCTGTTCTTAAATCAGCAGCATCAAGAGCAACGTGGTTTACGTCTAACAGGTGAGTTTAAAACAGCCGAGCTATTGGCACATGTCCAGCAACTCAAACCTTAGTCGTTTGATTTGAGATGATGAACAAATGCAGCCAAGTCCGCAAGGGCTTGCTTGCTTTCGTCAAACCAAGCATCAAACATAAAGAAGTTATGCCACATCCCTGTATAGAGCTTGAATTCAACCTCAACACCTGCTTTTTTTGCCTGTGCCCTAAAGCGTTGTGCATCATCGAGTAATAAGGCTTTACTTCCGATCTGAACCAAGGTTTTTGGTAAGCCTTGTAATTGATCAAATAAAGGGGAAACTCGAGGGTCATCACGATCGGTATGGGGTGCAATATAGTGTTGGATCGCATTTTCAATCAGTGTCAGTGACAGTAAAGCATCATGTTGCTGATTAAAACGTAGTGATTCACTGCTCAGCGTCAGGTCAAGTAAGGGTGACATGAGCACAAGACCACAGGGCTGTGGTGCATTTTCACGGAGCAAGCGTAAATTTAAACTCAAGGCAAGATTTGCACCTGCACAGTCGCCAGCCAAAATAATATGGTCTGCAGCTACGCCCTGATTGAGGAGTGCATGATAGGCTTGATACAACGCGTCAAATGCCGCAGGAAACGGTTGTTCAGGCGCTAAAGGATAGTCGATATGAATGACAGGAAGCTGAGTTCGTTGTACTAAACTACACATCAGCGCACGGTGAGAGTGCTGTGAACCTAACATAAATAAGCCGCCATGAATAAACAAAATAACATGTTCGGCAAAATTGTTTGGGCTAATTTTTTCTACTGGCAGTCCAGCGAGTTGATCATGTTCAAAATGTAGATCTTGGGTATTTTTAGGAAAAATTTTACAGATTTTTTCGAGTGAAAAACGTAAGGTTGAGGTTGGAATATTCCATTGACTTGGCGTGCGTAAACCATTTTTGAGTAAAGACTCAACAAGTAGTTTTTTCCACATTGATTTCAACATGCTTCAAGTTCCATTTTAAGAAATAACAGCGCAATATACGAAGATCTTGTAGATATCGTTACAAGGCTACACTAAACGGTCACACTGAAAAATTGCAAATTTGTTGTGTATTTTGAATACTGAAGATCGGCAATCATACAGAAGACTAGGGAAGAAATAATGAAAAAAATGCTACTTGCCTTGGGGCTATTTGGCGCTGCAATTGCTGCACATGCAGCAGATCCGCTCAATGGTACGGTTTGGCAAACGATTGATGATGCAACCAATAAACCCAAAGCATTGGTTGTGTTTACTGAGCAGAAAAATGGAACGTTGTCTGCAAGCATTCAAAAAGTGCTGACAGCGGGTGAGGAAAATGCCTGTACCCAATGTAATGGCCCTTATAAAAACAAATCATTACGTGGTGTAACGATTGTTCGTGGTCTAAAAAATGTAGGCGGCACTGAATATGACAATGGCTCAATTCTTGACCCTAAAAACGGTAAAACTTACAGCTTAAAAGGCGAATTGATTAATGGCGGCAAGCAGTTAAAAATTCGTGGCTACCTCGGTTTTTCAGCGCTTGGGCGTAACCAGACATGGAATCGCGTCCATTAAAATGGATACTGAGGAAAGTCAAGCCTAGATAATTCTAGGCTTTTTATACTTAAGCTAAGTTGCGGTATGCCGCTTCGTCAAAACCCACAATCAAGCCTTGAGTTGTTACAAGAACAGGGCGTTTGATCAAACTGGTATGAGTGGTGAGAGCTTCGATTAAATTGGCTTCGCTGCTCAGTGCATGTTGTTGTTCGGCTTCACTTAATTTGCGCCAAGTGGTGCCTTTTTTATTAAGAATCAGGTCTTGCCCGCAGGTGTCTAGCCAATGCTTTACTGTTGTCGCATCAATCCCTTGTTTTTTATAGTCATGGAACTCATAGCTCAAGCCTAACTCGGTCAGCAGGTCAAAGGCTTTTTTCATGGAATTACAGTTTTTGATGCCATAAATTTTCAGCATATTCATCACTCATCTATCGATATAACGAATGAGCTTAACCAAAAATATTTTGTTCGGCTATGATTATCTTGATGGGAAAAATGGGGTTTCCAAATAGAGAAAACCCGCATTAGATCATCCTGATTATGCGGGTCTCATTTACAACGTCCGATGTCACATCCTTGAAAAACAATCTAAATAATTTAGTTTGTTTTTACTTTCATCCTACGGCTTCCTATCCTTTTGCTGTCATCCTGACATGTCCCTGTGCCGTGCAGCTATAATGCTACAAATACGTGTCAGAAAAAAGCAATTCAGACGACAATGGATGTAAGCTATTTTTAGCGGTTTAGTGAACACATGTTCACAAATTATGCCAACTGGTAGTCAATAATGACTGGAGCATGGTCACTAAACCACTGATCTTTATATACCCAAGCATTTATTGCACGGGTTTTCCAGTCAGGTGAACACGCTTGGTAGTCAATGCGCCAACCGACGTTTTTCGCACGTGCCTGTCCTCGGTTTGACCACCAAGAGTAGAGTTCAGCTTCAGGGCGAACTACACGGAAGGTATCGACATAGCCCAAATCATCATAAATATGATCAAGCCAAGCACGCTCATGGGGTAAACAGCCAGATGCTTTTTGATTACCTGACCAGTTTTTAATATCAATGCGCTTATGCACAATGTTGTAATCCCCACATACAATGATGGATTTATTTTCATCGCGCCATTGTTTGAGGATTTTTTTGTATTCATCTAAAAAGTGATCTTTACGGGCTTGTGCTTCATCACCTGAAGAACCTGATGGAAGATACAAAGAGGCAATATGTACAGGCTGTTCCAAGCCTAAATCAAACTCGGCACAAATAAAGCGCCCTTGTGAGTCTGCAAGTTCAAAGCCTAAGCCATCTTTTATTGAAATAAAGGGCAGGCGGCTATAGATCGCCGTACCTGCATAGCCTGCACGCTCAGCAGGAAACAGATGTGTATGCCAGCCTTCAGGTCTAAATTTATCTGTCCATTGGGCATGGGTAATACGACTTTCCTGAATACAAACGACATCGGCATCGGACTGTTCTAACCAGTCGAGTAGACCTTTGGTCACGGAAGAACGTAGTCCATTTACGTTAATTGAGACTACACGTAGAATTTTTGCCTCACTTGGATAGTGATCCTTTGGTATCATGCTCAAGTCTTACCTCAATATCTGAATTTGGAGCTCTCATGACAACGCCGTCTCAATTTAACCCACAGGCTTTTATTGACCTTGCTTTATCACGAGGTGTGCTGAAGTTTGGTGAGTTTACTTTAAAATCGGGTCGTGTTAGCCCTTATTTTTTTAATGCAGGTTTGTTAAATGATGGTGAAGCATTGTCATTGCTTGCACAAGGCTATGCCGATCAATTGGTTCAATCTGACAATGTCGAAGTAATTTTTGGCCCTGCGTACAAAGGTATTCCTTTCGTTGCGGCAACAGCAGTGGCATTGTCGCAAGTGCATGGTAAAAGTGTACCTTGGGGTTTTAATCGTAAAGAAGCCAAAGATCATGGCGAAGGCGGTGTTTTAGTCGGTGCAGCAGTAGAAGGTAAAAAAGTCTGGATCATTGATGATGTGATTACCGCAGGTACTGCGATTCGTGAAGTCGTCACCATTTTGAAAAATGCGGGCGCAAGCATTGCGGGCGTGTTGGTGGCATTAGACCGTCAGGAACGTGGTCAAGGTGAATTGTCTGCGATTCAGGAAGTACAAAAAGAACTTGAGATTCCTGTACATGCCTTAATTACCATGAAAGATTTGATGGATTATTTGGATGCCAAAGGCGAGAAAGAAGCCTTAGCGAATATGCAGGCGTACCGTGAGAAATACGGTATCTAATTCAAAAAGGGAGCATATGCTCCCTTTTTTACGCGGAATCATTCAGTCAGATTTGGGGTAAATGATAAGAGTGTCATCCTCAAAATTTTATATATCAATTTTTTAAATCATGATGTTTGAAATTTAACTTCGCTCTATAGCGGCTAAGCATTTCAGTGAAATTCAAGCATGAAAAGATTGATGTATAATTCATAAATTTTTCTTATAAAAATGAAAGGAAAGTTCAATGCGAATTAATAAAGATACAACATTGTGTATGTCGCTTGCGAGCAAACCAAGCAACTTTGGAACACGATTTCATAACTATCTTTATGAAGCGCTAGATTTAAATTATTTATATAAAGCATTTGCTCCTCAAGATTTAGCGCAGGCCATTGTAGGGGTACGTGGATTACCTGTTCGTGGTTGTGCTATTTCAATGCCTTATAAAGAAGCTGTGATTGCCTTGGTTGATGAAATGGATGCGTCTGCCAAAGCCATTCAATCAGTCAATACCATTGTGAATACAGACGGTGTATTAAAAGCATACAACACTGACTTTATCGCAATAAGTAAAATTATTGAAAAGTATGACATTTCACCTGCAACCAAGTTTGCATTAAAGGGTAGTGGTGGAATGGCAAAAGCTGTGGCATTTGCGTTAAAAAGCAAAGGTTTTTCAAATGGAATTATTGTTGCCAAAAATGAAACTTCAGGGCCTGAACTGGCGCAAAGCAGTGGCTATACTTGGCAAAAAGAATTGGAAGATACAGACGTTGAGTTGTTAATTAATGCGACACCAGTGGGTATGACAGGCACAGCATTTGAAGATGATCTGGCATTTTCTGAGCAGATGATTACTGCCGCAAAGCTGATTTTCGATGTCGTCGCATTGCCTGAAAATACACCTTTGATTCAGTTGGCTCAAGCGCAAGGTAAACCAACCATTCAAGGTTCCGAAGTCTTTGCATTGCAAGCTTTAGAGCAATTTTATTTATATACAGGCGTGTATCCAAGCCAAGAAGTATTTAATGCGGCAGCTAAATTTTCCAGAGCGGGTTGATGGAAATTTAAATCTTTCATTTTTTATTGAGAGAATCTGGTTCATCGCATTTTAAACAGTTGAGATACATCCCTAATTTTTCTTGACGCCCTTGCACAGTCATGACCCAAGGGCGGTTTTGCCAAGGTGGGGTATGCCTGACATGTTGCGTATGTCCACAGGTCAAAATAGCATACCAATGATTCTCATCATCCAAAGCAAAATCAACAATAGCCTGCTGCATATCAAATATCTGTATGAATTGACAGTGAGATGAAAAGGGCAAAGATCCCCTTTCATCTGTATATCGCAACGAAAATTATGATCTTGAACAATCTGGGCTTGAGCCATAGCAATTGCCAGACTTAATCTCATAAATCGTTGAATGCCCAGGATTACCCTTAGGTCGTGGTACGCCCTGTGGCACAAAGAAGGTCACAGAATGCGCACCATATAACCCCGCTGGAATAGTCATGTCTTTTAATACCACATAAGCACTATGAAAATGCACATACTCCATACCTGTACCCGATTCTCTTGAACCACCAACTACTGGTGGCGTATGAATATTCCGCGCTTTATTGTAGGCGGCTTTCCACGCGTCAATATCTGCACGTGTAGCAGGACGGAGTAAACCCTTCGAAACGGCATCATGTATCCCGGCAGTGCCTGCTAATGGTGCATTTGGATCAATCACATCTTTAATTGAGCGCTCTTGAGATGAGCTTAGCTGAGTATTTGCAGTGATATTGCCGATATTGGCTTGCCCGTTTTTAGCAATCACAATCGCCTGAATATCACGTTGCAAAATACGCTGCGAAAATTGATTCATTTCTGCTGCATTGTCATCTGACACATAGCTGTAGCCACATTTCGAATTTTTGTACGACGTTTCTAGCACTGGAATTGATTTAGGTAAACCTACCACACGCTGCGCGTGATAACCGGTGGCAATGACACCCACAATTTTTGTATTGTTCTCCCATTTAATTTTCCAAATGGTTGGCTTATACGCCCCTAAAATTAAAACCACTGGACGATTATGCTGAACTTGAATGTCCATTTCAGTGGCTTGCTGATCGCTGCCATCAATTTGATAACTGGTTTCCCGACCTGAATATGCACCAGTGGCAAACACATCATATTGAGTTGGCAGTTGTGCTTTAAACTTTGTGCAATCATTTTGTACAGGCGGCGTATAGTTTGATGATTGGAGTTGTTGACGATTGCTTGCCATAGAAGTCAACAGGGTGCGTAACAGTTCAACATTATCTGGCGCTGCTTGTCGATATAAACAGTCTTTGGGGCGAAGGTTGTCTGCTAAATCCGAAAAACATTGCCAGATCTTAATAGGTTGCCCTGCGTGCACTTGCGGCTGAAAATACAAATGATGTCCTGCCAATGCGGTAGGAATCTTGTCATTATTTTGCAATTCGGCCGACAATTGCAGCCGATCAAACTGAAATACAACGCCATCTTTCTGTTCTAAGTTGGCAATTACATCTCGCTGAATCGATGATGATTGGCGTAGCAATTGCATCACTTGTTCTGAGCTGTTTGTACTTTGCGATAAATACAGATGATTTACTTGAGAAATAAACTGTTGTTTCTGCTTCTCAATATGCATCAAAACTTGATGATTTTGATATTTTTCATAGCCCACAGTTCCAGCAAAGCCTAAGCCAACAATGGCACAGCTTCCTAGTACACCGATGATGACGCCTGATTTAAATGTTCGTTGTTTATTTTGCATTCTTTGTGATTATTTTGTTATAAGATGAAGCTTAAAATACAGCAAAATTTTGAAAATAAATACATTGTGATGTTGAAATTAGCCGAATATCTAAGTGCTATTTAAAAGATAAGCATCTGGAAAATTCAGAAAACATGATTCTGAATCTCCGCTATACTTTTTCTCATCAAAAAATAGCGAGAGTAAAAAATCATGCGCGTACTTGTTGTGATGGATCCCATCGAAAATGTCAATCTGAAAAAAGATTCAACTATGGCGATGTTATGGGCGGCAAGCCGTCGTGGTCATGAATTGGGATATGCTTTACAACAAGATTTGTATATCGATCAGGGCAAAGCCTTTGGTCTCATTTCGCCACTGAAAGTGTTTGAAGATTATCAGCATTATTACGAGTTGGGTGAAAAGCAGAAGCAATCACTGGCAGATTACGATGTCATCTTGATGCGTAAAGACCCGCCGTTCGATATGAATTTTGTCTATACCACCTATATTTTGGAACAGGCAGAGCGTGAAGGTGCATGGATCATCAACAAACCGCAGTCGCTGCGTGATTGTAATGAAAAACTATTTGCCACTCAGTTCCCAGAGCTTCAAGTGCCGACTTTGGTGACTTCACAACAAAGTTTGATGCGCGAATTTATTGTTGAGCATGGCGATGTCATCGTTAAACCACTGGATGGTATGGGAGGAATGGGGATTTTTCGTTTATTCCAAGATGGTGTGAATATTGGTTCGACGCTTGAAATTCTGACGCAAAATGGTCAGCAACCGATTATGGCACAGCGCTATATCCCTGAAATTGTTGAAGGGGATAAACGTATTTTGATGATTAATGGTGAACCGATTCCATATTGCTTGGCACGTATTCCACAAAATGGAGAGGTTCGTGGCAACTTGGCGGCGGGTGGCTTGGGTGAAGCTCGTCCTCTAACTGAAAATGACAAACGTATCGCTGAAAAGGTTGGGCCATTCTTGCGTGAAAAAGGTTTAGTCTTTGTCGGACTCGACGTGATTGGGAATTATGTCACTGAGATCAATGTGACGAGTCCAACCTGTATTCGTGAAATTGATCATCAGTTTGGCACGTCTATTGCCGATACATTATTTGATGTGTTAGAACAAGGGCGTTAATTTGCCCTTGTCCTGATGCTGAACTATGAAAAAAATTAAAAAATTCTTACAACAAGAGCGTACACAGCGTGCGCTCAATGAATTTAAGCAGTTATTACAACAGCATCCAAAACAAACCTTGCTTGATAGCATGACATTATTTACATCTGCCAAATCTTTTGAAAAAAATAGTCTGCTTGGCAATCCTGTATTCAATGAACTGGGTCTGCACCGCTATCGAGTTCAAAAAGCCGCTGAAATGGCTGCAAAACGCCGTGAAAAATTGGCAGTTCATCTTGCGGTTGAAGATGTTGCACAGTTTGAGAAAAATGGCTTTATTCTCAAAGAAAATTTTTTAGATGATGCCAAATTTCAAGCGTTAAAAGCTGAGTTATTGGCAACACCATTAAAAACCCGAGAAACGTTACAGGGCGATACCGTCACTCGGCGTATGGCACTCGATCAACAGGCGTTAAAACAATTACCTGTGACTGCTCAATTATTGGCAAGTTCAAATTGGCAAAATTTATTGAACTATGTAGGGAGTTTTAAAGTCCAACCTGTCTACTATTTACAGATGATTTTTTCCCATGTTCGTCATGCACGTCCTGACCCTCAGACCAATTTGCATAGTGACACCTTTCATTCGAGTGTTAAGGCTTGGCTATTTTTAGAAGATGTGGCTGAAGATGAGGGACCTTTTGTGTATGTCGCAGGTTCACATTGTGTCAATGATCAGCGCTTGGCATGGGAGTATCAAAAATCTTTGAGTATTCATGCCAAAACTGAAGCCATGACTCGCCGAGGATCATTTCGAATTCAACCTGAAGAACTTGAGGCTCTTGGGTATCAACAACCACAGGCCTTTGCAGTAAAAGCCAATACTTTGGTGGTTGCAGATACCTATGGTTTTCATGCACGTGGCACAAGTGTACGTCCATCAACCCGCATTGAACTTTGGGCGTATGCACGTCGTAATCCATTTTTACCGTGGACAGGTTTAGACCCAACTGCATTGCCAATGATTAGACATCGCTTGGTTCCTTGGTATTGGAAAGGACTCGATTATTTAGAAGAAAAATTTCAACAAAAAAGCCCGTGGCGTGATGTCGGGAAAAAATATGCCACCGACCCTGTCGTGCTCCGAAAAAAATAACTTGTCTGTAGATTCAACAACTAATGTGTTAGAACAAGATCAGCATCACTTTAATTAATCAATATTTGTTTAAATGACGTGAAAATCATTCACGCCAATATGACTTTATGATTAAAATAAGCCTAGAAATTTATGTAACTTGCACAGCCGAAGTATTTGACAGTGACCAATTCTCAATCACAAAAATCTAAACACATTATGATGATGGCTGCGGGTACGGGTGGACATGTTTTCCCAGCATTAGCCGTCGCAAAATTATTACAAGAACAAGGTCATCAGGTGTCATGGTTGGCGACGCCTGCAGGCATGGAAAACCGTTTATTGAAAGACCAAAACATTCCAATTTATCAGATTGATATTCAGGGTGTGCGTGGTAATGGTTTGCTACGCAAATTGGTGGCTCCTTTTAAAATTTTAGGGGCAACACTGGCTGCAATGCGTTTTATGAAACAGCAGAAAGTAGATGTAGTTGCAGGCTTTGGTGGTTATGTCGCAGGACCAGGCGGCTTGGCTGCCCGTGCATTGGGTATTCCTGTACTGATTCATGAACAAAATGCAGTCGCAGGTTTTACCAACATACAGTTGTCACGAGTGGCGAGTAAAATCTGTCAGGCGTTTCCAAATACCTTTCCTACTTCAGACAAAGTGGTCACCACGGGTAACCCAGTCCGTAAAGAAATTACGGATACTTTGACGCCGAAGTGGCGTTATCAGACCCGTGAGCAAGAACATTTACCACTCAATATTTTAGTAGTGGGTGGTTCATTGGGCGCGCAGGCACTCAATGAGAAATTGCCTGAGGCATTCAAACAGTTGAATGTACCGTTGCATATTACCCATCAGTGTGGTCAAAAGCAGCTTGCTGAAACCCAAACCCGTTATGCCAATGCACCTGAACAGTTAAAGGTTCAAGTCGTTCCATTTATTGAAGATATGGCAAAAGCATATAGTGATGCTGACCTGATTATCTGCCGAGCAGGTGCATTGACCGTGACCGAAGTGGCAACCGCAGGTGTGGCAGCCGTCTTTATTCCATTGCCAAGTGCGGTCGATGATCATCAAACCGCAAATGCACGTTTTCTTGAGGGTGTCGGTGCGGCAAAAATCTGTCCGCAAAGCAGCATGACCCCTGAAAGCTTACAACAGTTATTGACGCCACTGATGAACCGTCAGCTTTTGTCTGAAATGGCAATTAAAGCACGTCAACACGCACAACCAGAAGCCACCCAACATGTGGTGGACTTAATTCAAGCATTATAGTTAGAGCATCGTATGTCATCGACAACCCCAGTAGATCAAGTCAACAAACTTATCAAAGTGCCTGAAATGCGCCGTATCAAACACATTCATTTTGTGGGAATTGGCGGGGCAGGGATGTGCGGTATCGCCGAAGTGTTAAAAAACCAAGGTTACTGTGTTTCTGGTTCAGACATTAAAGCCTCAAAAACCACAGCACATCTTGAAGCAAAAGGCATTCAAGTCTATATCGGACATGCTGCTGAAAATGTATTGGGTGCCAATGTTCTTGTGGTATCGACAGCAATTGATCATGAAAACCCTGAAGTGAAAGCAGCATTGGAACAACGTATTCCAGTGGTTCGCCGTGCCGAAATGTTGGGTGAACTGATGCGCTATCGTCATGGGATTGCGGTTGCAGGTACGCATGGGAAAACCACAACCACCAGTTTGCTGACCACCATGTTGGCAGAAGAAAACCTCGATCCAACTTATGTGATTGGTGGTTTGCTGAACCGTACAGGTGTGAATGCTGCACTCGGTGCGAGTCGCTATATTGTGGCTGAAGCCGATGAGTCTGATGCGTCATTCTTATTTTTACAGCCAATGGCTGCGATTATTACCAATGTCGATGCTGACCATATGGACACTTACGAAGGCAGTTTTGATAAGTTAAAAGACACCTTTGTTGAGTTTATTCACCGTTTGCCATTCTATGGTTTGGCGGTGGTGTGCGGTGATGATGCCAATGTGCGTGAAATCATGTCGCGTTTTGGTCGTCCAACCATCACTTATGGTTTTAAAGAAGACAATGACATTCGTGCTGTTGAAGTTGAACAAGATGGCATGCGTTCACACTTTACCGTTTTGCGTAAAAACCGTGAGCCATTACGCGTCACCATCAATCAGCCAGGTCTACATAATATTTTAAATGCCTTGGCTGCGATTGGTGTTGCGACCGATGAAGGTGTTTCTGATGCGGCAATTTGTCGTGCCTTGGAAGGCTTTAGCGGTGTTGGTCGTCGTTTCCAAGTTCAAGGTGAATATGCGCTGGGCGATGGTAACGTAAAACTGGTTGATGACTATGGGCATCATCCGAAGGAAGTTGAAGCGACGATTAAAGCTGCGCGCCAAAGTCATCCCGATCGCCGTTTAGTGATGTTGTTCCAGCCGCACCGTTTTAGCCGTACACGCGACTGTTTTGATGATTTTGTTGATGTTTTATCGCAAGTTGATCAGTTGCTGTTACTTGAAGTTTACCCAGCAGGCGAAAAACCGATTGTGGGCGCAGATAGTCGCTCACTCGCACGCAGTATTCGCTTACGTGGTGAAGTTGAACCGATCTTGATTGATCCAGTCGAAGGTAACCTCGAAAATGTCATTCAAAAAGTGTTACAACCAAATGACTTGTTATTAACACAAGGTGCGGGTAACGTGGGTGCAATTTCGGTTGAGTTAGCGCAAAAACGCTTATTTATAAAATAATCCCGTTTGGGTGATTTGCTTAGATTCAAGGATAAAAAACGTGTCAAATGCTTCAAAATTCGGCAAGGTTGCAGTGTTATTGGGTGGACGTTCAGCAGAGCGTGAAGTTTCCTTAGATAGTGGTCGAGCAGTTCTTGAAGCATTGTTGCGTTCAGGTGTCAATGCAGAAGCATTTGACCCACAAGAGCGCAGTGTGACTGAACTGGTTGGCTATGACCGCGCATTTATTGTATTGCATGGTCGTGGCGGTGAAGATGGTCAGATTCAAGGTGTTCTTGAATGGTTGAACATTCCATATACAGGTACGGGCGTACAAGGCTCGGCGATTGGTATGGATAAAGTCAAAACTAAACAAGTTTGGCAAGGTTCAGAGTTGCCAACAGCACCTTATCGTATCATTAGCAAAGACACAGATTTAGCTGATGTGGTTGAGAGCTTAGGCTTACCTTTAATTATCAAGCCTGTGCATGAAGGTTCTAGCGTAGGCATGAGTAAGGTCGAAAAAGCCGAAGACCTTGCGGCTGCGATTGAAAAAGCCACTCGACATGATGCTTCTGTAATGGCAGAAAAGTGGATTACGGGACGTGAATTTACCATTTCATTATTAAATGGTCAGCCATTGCCTGTGATTCGTTTGCAGCCACCCGCAGATGTGGCTTTCTATGACTATGAAGCAAAATATCAGCGCAATGATGTGCAATATGGTATTCCTTGTGGTTTAAGTGAGTCAGAAGAACAGCGTTTACAAACCTTATGTTTACGTGCTTTTCAAGCCGTTGGCGCAAGTGGCTGGGGGCGTATTGATGCCATGCAAGATGAGCAAGGTAATTTCTGGTTGCTTGAAGTCAATACTGTGCCTGGCATGACCAGTCACTCACTTGTCCCTAAAGCTGCAAAAGCGGTTGGGTATGACTTTGACAGCTTGTGTCTTGCAATTTTGGAACAAACGCTCACGGATGTGGCTCACTAATTTATGGCGCAACTACCAGCTTCAATGCGGCGTAAACCACGCACAGCAGCCGTCACCTCTATTCATGAAAAACCACCCACTCGTGCTGAGAAAATGGCCAATATGGGTGGGTGGATATTGTTACTTATTGCAACAACCGTTTTTATTGCTGGAATTTATGGGTTATATAAGATCATCACAGATGCACGTGTTGCAGATTTGCAAGTGGTGGGTAATGATTCAGCAATAGAAGCTCAACAAGTTGATGCTTATGTTAAACCGATCATGCGAGATAACTATTTCACGTCAGACTTGGAGAAAATCCGTGATCGGACATTAGAGATTTCGTGGGTAGATCGTGTTGTGGTGTCTCGAGCATGGCCAAATGCAATTCGTGTACGAGTATTCCCACGCCATCCAATTGCACGCTGGGGAACAGGGCGTTTACTCAGTGATAGTGGTGATGTGTATACAGAAGCTGCGCCACTGCCACATGGTGATTTACCATTGTTGCATGGTCCAATTAGCCAGTCACAATTGATGATGCGAAGATATAATGAAATTAATCAACTATTTCAACCTTTTAATGTTCATTTAAAAGAATTATATCTCACTGAGCGTATGACATGGTTTATGCAGTTTGATTCAGGATTACGAATTATTGTTGATCAAGATCAAACCATGAGTAAACTACAGCGTTTAAGTACGCTAGCAGGGACAGACCTAAAACCAATTTGGTCTCAAATTGCCACGGTTGACCTGCGTTACCGAAATGGTTTAGCCATTCAGTGGAAAGGTGCTGCGCCTGTTTCACATGGACAGTTTGTAGCAAGTAATACGATAACCAGCAGCCCTGCGAGTGAGCCAAATACAGCTCAAGCGCATTAAGACTGGTCGGCATAATGCCCAAAATTAATGATAAATTGATGGTAATAGGTAATGAGTGAAGCGGTTCCCTCAGTTGTAGCAATAGACATCGGGACGCATAAAGTTTCAGTCTTGATTGGTAAAGTCCATGCCCCTGACAATATTCAGGTTGTTGGCATGGCAACTGCACGCAATCGCGGCATGAATAAAGGGAAAATCGTTAGTCTCGATAAAGTGATTTCTGCAATTAAAAATGCAGTTTCTGAAGCTGAAAACATGGCTGAATGTCGTGTGCATTCCGCATGGATTTCAATTCCGAGTACAGATTTAAAAAGCTTTTATGCAGCAGGACGGACACCTATTACCAACCCAGATCAAACGATTACCACCAGTGAAGTCGTTCGTGCACTAGAGTTGGCAAAAGCCAGTCATATTACACCTGATCATTATTTAGCGAGTGCTGTGCCTTTAGGCTTCGAGTTAGATAATTCTCAGCAATGGGTGATTAATCCAATTAATATGTCAGCACATAGCATGACAGGGCATTATCAGTTGATGATGCTCCCAATCAGCACCATGCAAAACCTTGATCGTGCGATGAAAGGCGCCAATATTGGGGTTGAGCGTATGGTCATTTCCTCATTGGCAACTGCTGAAGCAAGTTTGTTGCAAGATGAAAAAGATTATGGGGTATGTTTACTCGACATTGGTGCAGGTACGACCAATCTAGCGGTATATTTAGATGGGCGTTTGGCGCTCACTAAAACTTATGCTGTTGGCGGTGAGCATGTTACTCGAGATATTGCAGCGGTTTTACAAACCACAACAGATGAAGCTGAACGCATCAAGATTTTGCATGGCTGTGTCGACATGAATGTGGTCAAACCTGATCATATGTTGCATGTGCAAGGCATTGAAGGGCCGCAAACGATTAGTCGTATTGAACTGAGCGAAATCATTATTGCGCGCTATGAGCAGATTCTAAATACTATCCGCCAAGATTTGGAAGAAACAGGCGCAATTCATGGTTTATATCATGGTGTTGTTCTGACTGGTGATGCTTGTCAAATTGAAGGCATGGTCAGTTTGTCGCGTAAAATCTTTGGAGTTTCAGCACATTTAGGCAATCCACCTTTACAGGTGAACGCAGATGATGCATATTTAGCCGCTTTACGCCGTTCGCAATATGTTACAGCCGCAGGCTTATTAATGTATAGTCAAAGCGAAACGCCTGATGCAATTGAAGTTGCAGAGGATCATGGAGATAAAACGATGATGAGTCGTTTAAGAAATGGATTAAATTCACTAAACAATAAACTAAAATCGATTTTCTAGGTTTGTTTCGATGATGGATATTGTTGGGAAGTTGTAAGCAAAAAGTTCTATACTTGACAAAGATGGCTTCAGCACAGCATCCTAAAAAAATTGTATTTTATATAGACGTTCAAGGCAGTATACGGGCTCAAGTGGCTGCCAATAAGCATTAGGAACACTCAAGGTCATGGCCTCATTTGAATTTTTAGACGACGAACAAACTGACGGTAACGGTCAAGCCCGTTTCACTGTATTTGGTGTAGGTGGTGGCGGGGGTAACGCTGTACAGCACATGGTGCAGTCTGATATTAAAGGTGTAAAATTTGTTTGTGCCAATACTGACAAACAAGCCTTGGATCGCATGAATGCCCCATTTAAAATCCAACTGGGTGAACAAAGTACTCGTGGCTTAGGTGCTGGTGCAAATCCTGAAGTCGGTCAGATCGCAGCGGAAGAAAGCCGCGAATTGATTCGTCAACATCTTGAAGGTGCGGATATGGTATTCGTAACCGCAGGAATGGGTGGTGGTACAGGTACAGGTGCAGCACCTGTCGTTGCTGAAATTGCCAAAGAAATGGGAATTTTAACGGTTGGCGTTGTGACGACACCATTTAATTTTGAAGGTCGTCGTCGTCAAAAGTCTGCTGAGAAAGGTATTGAAGCACTTGAGCAGTTTGTAGACTCACTGATTATCATTCCAAATGAGCGCTTGCTGAATGTCTATGGCGACATTTCTATGCAAGATGCTTATCGTAAAGCAGATGATGTTTTATTAAACGCGGTTCGTAGTATTTTTGATTTGGTGGTTCGCCCTGGTCATATTAACCTTGACTTTGCTGACTTGAAAACTGCAATGAGTACTCGTGGTTATGCCATGATGGGTGAGGGCAAAAGCTCTGGCCCAGACCGTGCGGAAGAAGCAGCACGTTTGGCAATCCGTAGTCCATTATTAGATAATGTGAATATCATGAATGCTAAAGGCGTGCTCATTAACATCACTGGCGGTAATGATGTGACCTTACGTGAAACACAAATTATCACTGATGTAGTCAATCAAATTGTTGATTTAGATGAAGGTGAAGTGTTCTTTGGTACAGTTTTTGATCCTGATGCGCGTGATGAAATTCGTGTAACGGTTATCGCAACAGGTTTGACACGTAATTCAAATAATCAGGAAGCTGCGCGTGCGAAAGCAGCAGCGGCTCAGGCACAAGCTGCTGCCATGCAACAGCCACAGCAAATCGTAGAAGATGACGATATTCCTGCGATTCAGCGTCAGTATCAGCCGAATAGTGTACCTGCGCGCCCAACTGCACCAGCAGGTGGTAATGCTCGTCCGAACCCGATGAGCATTCAAGATTACTTGAAAAAACAACAAGGTAAGTGATTATTGGATTAATCAATACACTTAAAAGAAAAAAAGGTAGGTGATCAACCTACCTTTTTTGTTTTTTATCAATAATTAAATATGCTAATCTTGAGCAGTTTGTAAAGGTAGAAGACAAGAACAGATGTTGAAACAGCGTACCCTCAAGCGTGTCGTCAAAGCCAGTGGCATTGGTTTACATAGCGGGCAAAAAGTCTTGATTAACTTTGTGCCGCATACGGTTGATTCGGGTATTGTGTTTCGTCGGATCGATCTAGATCCGCCCGTCGATTTGCCTGCAGATGCAATGCTGATTCAGGAAGCATTTATGTGTTCGAATTTGATTCGTGAAGACATCAAAGTTGGAACGATTGAGCATGTGATGAGTGCAATTGCAGCATTAGGAATTGATAACTTAATTGTAGAAGTGTCTGCCTCTGAAGTTCCAATTATGGATGGGAGTGCAGGGCCATTTATTTATCTATTGATGCAAGGTGGTCTTGTTGAACAGGATGCACCAAAGAAATTTATTAAAATTCTAAAACCAATTGAGGCAACACTTGCGGATAAGCGTGCAGCATTTACTCCGCATACTGGTTTTCAGCTTAACTTCACGATTGATTTTGATCATCCTGCTTTTGCGAAAGAATATCAATCTGCCACGATTGATTTTTCAACAGAAACTTTTGTGTATGAAGTGAGTGATGCGCGAACTTTTGGTTTTATGAAAGATTTAGATTTTTTGAAAGCCAATAATCTAGCACTAGGTGCAAGTTTAGAAAATGCGATTGGTGTAGATGAAACAGGTGTCGTTAATGAAGAAGGGCTGCGCTACGATGATGAATTTGTTCGTCATAAAATTTTAGATGCGGTTGGAGATTTATATCTACTTGGACATCAAATCATTGCAAAATTCGATGCTTACAAATCTGGGCATGCACTCAACAATCAATTGCTCCATCAAGTGAAGAGCGATCCAAGTAATTACGAAATTGTAACATTTAATGACATTGCAGACTGTCCAATTCCATATGTAAGCGTGAGCTAAGCCCTTAAAATCTCAGGCAGGTTTTTAAACTCTACAAAAAAGTAAAATGTAGAAAAAAGAGCAAAATATTGAAAAATAACCTGCCAAATTCACATTGTTACTCTATAACGCTTGCCAAATTGCGTATAGCTTGGCTAAGCTTAGGGTCGTTCACAAACTGTGCTGCGTTTTGTAACATCTGTTGTGTTTCTGCAGACATAGGTTGAATTTTATTTACAGATTTTTTCGGAATGTTTTTTGTACGAAGACGAACTTGAATTTTTTGTAAATCTTTAAATTCTTCTCGTTGAGAAAGTTGTGCAACATAGTGTTGTTGTAAATATCCCAGTTGACTAATCATGGCTTGATTTTCACCTGTGATTGTTAAAACACCTTGTTGATAACAGACCACTTGCCAGTATTCAGGTTGTGGTAGAAGCGGTTGAATGATTTTTGTCAGTATTTGCCAATATTGAACTTGTTTGGTGAGTTGCTGAATATTTGCAGCCTTGGCTTGGGGTTGATTGGACTGAAATAGATTTTTAGGTTGTGACATGGCAGAGTCCAAATAAGTCTGTGTTAAGTTATCTTAGAAGTTTGTTTTGAGTGAAACAAGAAGCACCAAGGCGGTTTTTTATTATGCTTAGGTTAAGCAGTTTTTAGAGGTTTTTTATGCGCCGTATTTTGTTAGCGTTATCCATATTGGTGACTACACCACTGGCATTTGCAGATCTTATTGATACACCAAATCCAACATCAACTGATCGTTTAGAGCAATTGAGCCGTGCTGTTGCACAAGGTTCATACTCAGCAGACAGCAATGATGTGGATGAAGCAGATGCAACGCCTTCTGTAAATATTAAGTTACGTGGTCAAAAATCAGTTGAATTTAACAACGCTTCAATTACTAAAAAATATGGTAGCGCCAATCTTTCAGTTCCAAATACAGGTTCAAATTCGAGCGTAATGTCTTGGTTGAAAGCTAATCCATTGCCTGATGTTGTTCGTGTAAGTTCACAATATGGCACCCGTGTTTTTGGTGGTAAGTCTGAATATCACCCAGGAGTTGATTTGGCTGCACCAAGTGGCACACCTATTTATGCTTCAGGTTCAGGTGTTGTAACACGTTCAGGCTGGGTAAATGGCTACGGTCAAATGGTTGAAATTAATCATGGTAATGGCTATATCACACGTTATGCACATGCGTCTCGCTTATTAGTAAGCGTGGGTGAGCATGTAAAAGCAGGTGAAGAAATTGCGAAAGTTGGCTGTACAGGTCGTTGTACAGGTGCGCATTTACACTATGAAATCGTACAAGATGGTCAGCGTAAAAACCCAAGCACCTATCTTGCGATGTTGCCATAAGCATTTAGAGTTCATCACTTAAACCAACAGATCAGAAATAAAAAACCTCTAAACCTCTTTCTTATCTGTTGTTCTTTCATAAAATCGCCACATGTTGGCGATTTTTTTGTCAATAAACATTTTTAGGATAACGATTATTTATTTTCTAAATATTGGTATCCATTTGTATTCAAAAGTAGCCATAACTTTTTCAACTAAAACATGGTACAACTAGCGGGTTGTCTAAAATGATTAAGGAAAGGTGAAACATGGCGTATTATGGTGATTCTGACGCACAAGAAACCCTAGAATGGGAAGATGCTTTTGATTCAGTGTTACAGCATATGGGAACAGAGCGAGCAGCATTCTTATTAGAAAAACTTTATCAACGCGCAATTGCTAAACATGTTCCTATTCAGCGCCTAAATACTCCATATCTCAATACCATTTCTGTAGAAGAACAGCCTGCTATGCCAGGTGACCAAGATATGGAACGTCGTATCCGTGCTTTGATTCGTTGGAATGCATTGGCGATGGTATTACGTGCCAATAAAACAGGCGATGATTTAGGTGGTCACTTAGCAAGTTTTGCATCTTCAGCAACTTTATACGATGTTGGCTTTAACCACTTCTTCCGTGCCAATAGCGACAGCTTCGGCGGCGACATGATCTATTATCAAGGTCACTGTGCTCCAGGGATTTATGCACGTTCATTCTTAGAAGGTCGTTTGACTGAAGAGCATTTGAACAACTTCCGTCGTGAAGTTGCAGGTGTTGGTTTACCATCTTATCCACATCCATATTTAATGCCTGATTACTGGCAGTTCCCAACGGTTTCAATGGGTCTTGGTCCAATCATGTCGATTTACCAAGCACACATTCAAAAATACTTGATGAACCGTGGTTTGATTAAAGAAGAAGACCGTAAAGTCTGGGCTTACCTCGGTGATGGTGAAATGGACGAGCCAGAGAGCTTGGGTGCAATTTCACTGGCAGGTCGTGAAAAGTTAGATAACCTAATTTGGGTTGTAAACTGTAACTTACAACGTCTTGATGGCCCTGTACGTGGTAACGGTAAAATTATCCAAGAACTTGAATCACTGTTCCGTGGCGCAGGCTGGCGTGTGATTAAAGTGGTTTGGGGGCGTCATTGGGATCCACTACTCGACAAAGACGAATCAGGTGCTTTAAAAGCCGTGATGGAAGAAGCGGTTGATGGTGATTATCAACGCTACCAAGTCAAAGGCGGTGCTTATACTCGTGCGCACTTCTTTGGTAAATATCCAGAAGCGGAAGCTTTAGTTAAAAACTTAAGTGATGAAGATATTGATAATCTAAATCGTGGTGGTCATGACCCATACAAAGTTTTTGCTGCTTACTCAGAAGCAACCAAAGCGAAAGGTCAACCGACTGTGATCTTGGCAAAAACAGTCAAGGGTTATGGTCTGTCTGAAGAAATTGAAGCGGTTAATAAAACACACCAAATCAAGAAAATGCAGATTGAATCGTTGAAATATGTACGTAACCGTTTCAACTTGCCATTTACCGATGAACAACTCGAAGAGCTTCCATTCTATCGTCCGAGTGAAAACTCACCAGAGATGAAGTACATGAAAGCACGTCGTGAGTCTTTAGGTGGTTACCTGCCTGCACGTCGTAAAGAGAGTGAACAATTAGCAATTCCTGCATTGTCTGTATTTGACTCAGTATTGAGCGGTTCAGGTGGTAAAGAACAATCAACAACGATGGTGATGGTTCGTTTAATTGCGGCATTGTTGAAAGAAAAAGCGATTAAAGACCGCGTTGTTCCAATTGTTCCAGATGAAGCACGTACCTTTGGTCTAGAAGGGATGTTCCGTCAGCTTGGTATTTATGCTGCTCACGGTCAAAAATATACCCCAGAAGACCAAGAACAATTGATGCATTACCGTGAAGCAAAAGACGGTCACATGCTTCAAGAAGGGATTAACGAAGCTGGTGCAATGAGTGCATGGGCAGCGTTGGCGACCAGTTATTCAACCAATAACTTGCCAATGATTCCAATGTACATGTACTACTCAATGTTTGGTTTCCAACGTATTGGTGACATTGCGTGGGCAGCAGGCGATGCACAAGCACAAGGCTTCTTGTTAGGTGCAACGGCAGGCCGTACCACACTGAACGGTGAAGGCTTACAGCACCAAGATGGTCACTCTCATATCTTGGCAAATACCATTCCAAACTGTGTGTCTTATGACCCATGTTTCGGTTATGAATTGGCTGTGATCGTACATGATGGTTTACAACGTATGTATGTCAACCAAGAACGTGTGTTCTATTACTTAACTGTAATGAATGAGAACTACGAGCATCCTGAAATGCCAGACGGCGCTGAGGAAGGCATCAAACGTGGTATGTACTTGTTCGAACAAGATGAAAAAGCAACAGTTCAGTTGATGGGTTCTGGTGTCATCCTTCGTGAAGTGATTAAAGCTGCGAAAATCTTACGTGATGAATATCAAATCCATTCAAACGTATGGAGTGTAACAAGCTTCAACGAATTGGCACGCGATGGTATGGCATGTGAAGAATATAACCGCCTACATCCAGTTGCTGAAGATGTGAAAGAATCTTGGGTATCTCAACAATTACGCGGTACTGAAGGTATTGTGGTTTCTGCAACAGATCACATGCGTGCCTATAGCGAACAAATCCGTGCTTATCTTCCAGATGGTCGTCCATTTGTTGCGTTGGGTACAGACGGTTTTGGTCGTTCAGATACGCGTGCCAACCTACGTAGCTACTTCGGTGTAGATGCTGCACATATCGTGGTTGCAACTTTGAAAAAGTTGGCTGACGAAGGCGAAGTTGACGCACGTTTAGTCAAAGATGCGATTTCTAACTTTGAGTTGGATACAGACCGTCCAGTCGCATGGGCACCACAAGCACACCCTGAACTGCATGCTGTTGCAGACTATAAAGAGGAGAACTAATCATGCAAATTACGACTCCTGATATTGGTGTAGATAAAGCAACAGTTGCTGAAATCTTGGTAAAGGTTGGTGACAGTATTGCTGAAAATGACAGTCTGGTTTTGCTTGAATCTGATAAAGCATCTGTTGAAGTGCCTAGCACTTCAGCAGGTGTGGTCAAAAGCATTTTGATCAAAGAAGGCGATAGCGTTGCTGAAGGTACGGTGCTTATTGAACTTGAAGCTGCGGGTGCAGCACCTGCTGCAAAAGCAGAAGAAGTTGCAAAGCCTGCGCCAGTTGCTGAAACCGCACAGCCAGTTGCTGCACAAGCAGCACCTCAACCTGCAGTTGCAACCAGCAGCCAAGTGGTTGATGTTCAAGTACCTGACATTGGTGTAGAAAAAGCCCTTGTTGCTGAAATCTTGGTAAAAGTCGGCGACAGCATTGCAGAAAACGACAGTCTTGTTTTGCTTGAATCCGATAAAGCTTCGGTTGAAGTGCCAAGTACAGTGTCTGGTACGATTGAAAGCATTGAAGTTAAACAAGGTGACAGCGTTAAAGAAGGTGTGATTTTAATTAAAGTTAAAACAACCTCTGCTGCTGCACCAACACCTGTCGCTCAAGTTGCTGAAACGCAAGCTCCTGTTGCACCAGTCGCTCAAGCGGCTGCACCTGCACCAGTAGCACAACCTGCGGGTGATGTTGAAATTCAAGTGCCTGATCTGGGTGTTGATAAAGCGGTTGTGGCTGAAATCTTGGTTCAGGTCGGTGACAAAGTTGACGTTGACCAAAGTTTGGTGGTGGTTGAGTCAGACAAAGCAACAGTTGAAGTTCCAAGTACTGTTGCGGGTGTGGTGAAAGCCATTCACCTACAGTCTGGACAAAACGTGTCACAAGGCATCTTGCTTGCAACGATTGCAGTTGAAGGTCAAGCAGCAGCACCAGTTGCAGCAGCGCCTGCACCTGCTGCAGCGAAAACAGCGCCTGCACCTGCTGCAGCGAAAACAGCGCCTGCATCAGTCGTAGCAGCACCAGCAGCCAAAGTTGAAGCACCAGCAGTAGAAGCACATGGTGCAGATAAACTGACTAAAGAACAGCAAGCTGCAAATGCGAAAGTGTATGCAGGCCCAGCAGTTCGTAAGTTGGCGCGTGAATTGGGCGTGGTTTTATCTCAAGTAAAAACAACGGGTGATCATGGCCGTGTCATGAAAGACGATGTTTATGCTTATGTAAAACAGCGTTTAACAGCACCAGTTGAAGCACCTAAAGCGGCGGCTGCGCCAGTTGCATCAGGCTTGCCGTCATTACCAGACTTCAGTGCCTTTGGTGGTGTTGAAGAGAAAGTCTTGACTCGCTTGCAGCAAGTTTCAATTCCACAATTGTCATTGAATAACTTTATTCCACAAGTGACTCAGTTTGACCTTGCAGATATTACTGAGCTTGAAGCGTGGCGTAATGATCTTAAAGGCAACTTTAAGAAAGAAGGCATTAGCCTGACCATTATGGCATTCATCATCAAGGCTGTTGCCCATTTGCTTAAAGAAGAGCGTGAGTTTGCAGGTCACTTGTCAGATGATGGTAAATCAGTCTTGCTCCGTAACGAAATCCATATGGGGATTGCGGTTGCAACCCCAGATGGCTTGACGGTTCCTGTGTTGCGTAATCCAGACCAAAAAACCATTAAGCAAATTGCGGTTGAATTGGGTGTCTTGGGTCAAAAAGCGCGTGATAAGAAACTGTCACCGAAAGACTTGCAAGGTGCAAACTTCACGATTTCAAGCTTGGGTGCAATTGGCGGTACGGCATTTACACCGCTGGTGAACTGGCCTCAAGTGGCGATCTTGGGTATTTCTCCAGCAACCATGCAGCCTGTATGGAATGGTAAAGACTTTGCGCCGCGCTTAATGTTGCCATTGTCATTGTCTTATGACCACCGTGTCATTAATGGTGCGGATGCTGCACGCTTTAGCAACAAGTTGACTAAACTTCTTGCCGATATTCGTAGTTTGTTACTCTAATTTTTTGAGTAAAAACGAACATTTAAAACCTCGCTTCGGCGGGGTTTTTTTTATAGGAATTATTTTAGAAAATGCAGAATAAAACCTTTAAAAGTTTAAAAAAATACATAAAATAGCTGAAAATAAAAGCATTTTTGGTTGGTTAAATGAAAGCTCAGCAATCATATCTATGGGGATATCTGAGCATGATGCTACCCTTTGCATTATTAATTTTATTGTTGATGTTTGCTTGGGTGAGTTTCTTGGATTTCCCGTGGTCTTGGGTAAATTATGGGGTATTAGGCATTGAAGCGATTGCCGCTATTTTTGTATTGATTGCTGAATATGAGGGGATGCGTACGCAAGGCGCAGCGGGATGGACGAGTTTTGCTTTCGTGATGCTGAGTGCATATTTTGGATTTATTTTGCTGTTGGCGCGTTTAATGGTGTGGGGCTACTTTAAATTTATTGTTTAATTCGAAATGAAGTGTTTGGATCTATTTAGAGAGTTACTGAACAATGAGAGCAAAGGCATTTATGGCTTACTTATTGGTGTGATGAAGAATAGGTCAATGAGTTGTGAAAGGCTAAGAGAAGTGACTTGAACAAGCATTCGGCTTGTTCAAGTTAGACTGTATTTTTAAACAGCGACTGAATCGTGATGTATCTGGCTTACTTTCTGCGTTTGGCGATTATCCCAAAGCTGTTGCGGAATCATCACAAAGCCATCGAACAATGCACGTGCAGTGCGAATAAAGCCACAGCCTGTAATTTGCTGTTGTTCATTTCGTTCCAGTAACACAGTAAAACGTCCTGTTGGATGTTCGACGTTGAGGCGCTGTTTCAGGTCATTTGAGGTTTGTGCAACATCAAAGGCGACTGTGCCTTCAATCAGACAAGCAGTTGCGACACTGGTCGCACCAAATACGCCAATTGCAGCATGGCATTTATGTGGAATAAAGGTACGAGTATGAATAGCACCACCGCGAATGGCAGGTGAAACGATCGACATTTTCGGAACAGTCTTGTTGCTGACATCTCCCAGATTCATTTTCTGTCCAGCGACTAAGCGAATAGCTTCGATTTGCTGTTTCAGCTTAATGTTGCTGTCGAGTTGTTGCGGACTTTCAGTGCCGATAATCCCAAGATCAGCAGCATTAATAAGTACCACAGGCATGCCATTATCAATGCAGGTTACTGAAACGCCATAAATGGTGTCTTTAACGTTGCCTGTGGGTAACAGGCTGCCACAAGTTGAACCTTCAATATTCTGGAAGTTTAAAATCACTTCGGCAGAAGGTTGTGGGACACCATCAATATAAGTGTCACCGACATAATTCACTTCGGCATTTGGGGTTTGAATGGTGACTTTTGCAAGCTGTTCGGTATTTTGCATAAAAATCCGAACAGTGGTGCTGTCGGCTTGAGCAGCAATTAAGCCACGCTCGACAGCAAACGGTGCCACGCCTGACAGAATGTTGCCACAGTTTTGTCCATAATCTACCACAGCTTTTTCGACATTGACCTGTGCAAATAGGTAGTCAACATCGGCATCAGTACGTGAGGATTGGGATACAATCGCAACCTTACTGGTCAGTGAGTCTCCACCACCAATGCCATTAATTTGACGTGCATCGGGAGATCCCATCACAGCAAGCAAGACCTGATCACGTAGAGCAGGGTCCTGCGGTAAATCAGACGCTAAAAAATATGCTGCTTTTGAGGTTCCTCCTCGCATCAGCATGCACCGTATTTTTGTTTGCATGGTTTTAACCTTCCAAGTCTTCCAAGCGATCTACATAAACCAGCCCTTTTTCTTCCAGTCTTGGGCGCATGTTGTAAATGTCTAAGCCAAGTTCACCATTGGCCATACGAACACGTTTAGATTCTTCCAAATCCATACGTTTCTGGCTCAGGTCTTGTACTTTTGCAACTTCTTCACGAGCAACCACAACCACACCATCATCATCGGCAACAATCGCATCGCCTGGATTGATGAATTGGTCTGCACATACGATTGGCACATTCACTGAACCTAAAGTTTCTTTCACTGTACCTTGTGAATACACGGCACGTGACCAAACATGAAAACCCATTTCACGTAGCACATGGCTGTCACGAATCCCGATATCACCAACCAAACCAATCACACCACGTGATTTCATTGAAGTTGCAAGCAAGTCACCAAAGAAACCATCAGTACATGGAGAAGTCGGTGCAACCACAATAATGTCACCGGGTTGACATTGTTCAACAGCAACGTGGAACATCCAGTTATCGCCTGGGGCAACTGATAAGGTCACCGCAGAACCCGCAATGGTCACGCCTTGTTGAATTGGGCGAATGCGCGGTGCAAGCAACCCTTTACGACCTTGTGCTTCATGAACAGTAGCCACACCGTACTCGGCTAATTTTTTAACGGTTTCAATGTCTGCACGGTCGATGTTTCGAACAACGACACCTTTACGTCCGAGTAGACTCATGCCAAATCCTCCGTTACACGCGGGAAGATGCTTTGATACGCTTCTGCGTAAACAATGTTTTTAGCACTGGTAATGCCGATATTACGTTTTGCTTGAACACCACGTTGTAACGCAACGCGCGTGTAGTATTCCCACAAATGTTCCTGACCTTGCATGCACTGAATCGCCGCATATTTTTTGTCCCAAACACTGGTAATGTCGAGGAACACATCGGGTTTCCAGTTACATTGTTCAGGTTGGTGCGGTTCAAAGCAGTAGAATGGTGGCGCACCAATGATTTTCTGACCAGGATTGTGACCTTCTGCCTGTGCAATGATGCGTGCTTCTTGCGCCAAATGCGTTGCACGAGGGTGGTCGTAGTTGTACGGGTCTTGTAGTGAATGGCTCATCACAAAACTTGGTTGTAACTCACGGTAAATATCCGCCAGTTTAAAAATGATGTCGTTGTTGGTTGGTAATGGATAATCGCCCAAATTTAAAAATTCAATACTTGCACCCAGCGCTTCAGCGGCTGCACGCGCTTCTTGCTCACGGACTTCTTTTACTCTTTCTTCGGTCATCCCTGCCTGACGCCACAATTTTGCAGACTCGCCACGCTCACCATATGACAAACAAACCACATGCATGTTATAGCCTTGTTCTTTATGTAGTGCGATTGCACCACCTGCACGCCACACGAAATCCGCCGAGTGGGCACTGATTACAAGACCTGATTTTTTTGCAGTATTGTCATTCATAGATAATCTCCTTTGTACAAGCATATTCACATGTGCTAAAAGGAAAAGGTAATGACTTTAACTCGTAGAGATATGAGTTTTATTTATGCTGAAAACCCATAGGAAATGACGATGTGCTCCAATCCGCAAACTGTTAATTTGATGCAGTTAAAGTTCTTTTTGGTGGTAGCAACATTTCAGAATATTTCCAAAGCTGCGGAGAATTTATTTCGCACGCAGTCTGCAGTGACACGGGCAATCAGTGACTTAGAACATCAGCTGAATAGTCAACTGTTTGAACGACATCATAATGGGGTGATTCTGACCGAAATCGGGCAGCATATTTATACCCAAGCACAAGCCGCAATTCGCGAGTTGCAGCAGATTCCGATTTTAGTCAAACAACAACACGCAGAATCTACAGAAAACTTACCCGAACCTTTCTTTTTATATAACACGCGCCGTTTAGAGATTTTTGCCACGTTGTATTTAACCAAAGGCATGAAAAATACCGCATCGCTATTGCACATTACTCAGCCTGCGGTGAGTTCAGCGATTAAGTTGCTTGAAGAATCACTCAAGACCGAGCTGTTTATCCGTACTCCAAATGGCATTAAAGCCACGCCCATTTGTGATCAGATTCAGGAAAATATCAAACGCTGTCTCAATATCATTGCCGATATTCCCAATCAGGCCGCCAATTTTTTTGGGCAGTTACAGGGCACAGTGAAAATCGGGGCATTGCCACTGATTCGAACCTACATCTTACCCAAAGCGATTGCCATGTTAGCTGGACAATATCCCAATATTCATTTTCTGACCTTTGAAAATGCCTATGAGTCCTTGGTGGCGCAGCTACGCGCGGGGGATATTGATTTTATAGTCGGTGCATTACGTCCGCAGGAACAGTCATCTGATCTGGAAAATCAGATTTTGTTTGAAGAAAACATGTTTATGGTGGTGCGTGCCAAGCATCCATTGTTGCGTAAGGCGACTTTAAAACCACGTGATCTGTTACAGGCACAGTGGATTTTGCCACGATCTAACGCACCAGCTCGGCAGCTATTTGAAGAGAATTTTGCATCACTTGAGTTGCCTGCACCACAACCGACCATAGAAACAGGGGATCTGGCGTTGACACGTGGCTTGCTGTTACAGTCCAACATGATCGCAGTGGTGTCAGCACAGCAAATGAAATATGAGTTAGATCAAGGCTTAATCAAAAAATTACCTTTTGAATTACAACAGACTACCCGACAAATTGGACTGATTTTTCGTAAAAATAGTGTGCAGTCTGCGGCTAGTCAGGCGTTGATTGAGTGTATTCAAAATAGTGTTATTTAATATTAATATATTGAATAATAATGAATAATTTTTATTTTAGGCTAAAGTCGAATATAAATAAAAATCATACCTGTCGTGGTGAAACGCATTATCTTTTCTAGGCAAACAGTTATAAAAATAGCCACATGAATAGAGGTTGATCTTGGTGCAATAGGTGGTTCACATCGGCGCATCCAAGACTGATAAAAGATGATGAAGGATTTAGCACAAGGAAGAGGTAGGCTGTCGTACAGATGATGAGCTTGAAAATCGCATCTTAACAATCGCTTATTTTTAGATTAATCAATCTTCTCCATCACTAGAAAATGGTATTGCATAGTGCCATGGAGTTGTTTTGCCTAAATATTCACCTTCAACAAGGTGAGCAATGGAAAAAGCATATGGATATATTCAATGAATTAAAAACCAAACCCATGAATAGCTATCGCTGGCTGCTTGTGGCACTGTGTATTTTACTGAATGTTGTCGATGGTTATGATGTGCAAGTCATGTCATTTACTACGGCATCGGTATCAAAGGAATGGGCGCTTTCAGGTTCAGAATTAGGCATTTTAATCAGTCTGGGCTTGATTGGGATGGCAGTAGGTTCATTGTTTATTGCCCCAATCGCGGACTCAGTTGGTCGCCGCACCATCATTCTCTCTTGTTTATTATTGTCTGGCATCACCATGTTGGTGAGTAGTCATGCAGATTCAGCATTCCAGTTGGGAACATTACGCTTTATTACAGGAATTGGGATTGGTGGCTTGTTAACCAATGGCGCGGTAATGGCCAATGAGTTCTCAACCACAAAATGGAAAAACCTTTCCGTTGCCTTGTTATCGACTGGTTATGCGATGGGTGCTGTGTTTGGTGGCATGATCGCATTCCGTCTGATTGGAACTGTGGGCTGGCGTACCGTGTTCTTATGTGGTGGTCTATTCACTTTGGCTGTACTGGTACTGGTTTACTTTGTTTTGCCTGAATCTGTTGAATATCAATTGATTAAACGTAAACCAAATACTTTGGAACGCATCAACAAGACTTTAGCAAAATTTAAAATCAGTACGATTGAGGCTTTCCCAGCTTATCAGCAGGTTTCAACAGGTAAAGTGACCATTGCGAGTCTATTCAAAGGTCAACTCAAAGTTCGTACATTGTTTGTCTGGGTTGCTTTTTTCTCGGTGATGGCAGGTCAGTACTTTATTTTGACTTGGACACCAAAATTACTCTCTATGGCAGGTATGACACCTGAACAAGGAGTAAGCTTAGGAATTATCTTGAACTTTGGTGGAATTTTCGGTGCGATCTTGATGGCATTCTTGACCGTGCGCTTCAAAATCCATTTTGTGCTATCCGCCTTCTTTGCAGCAACAGCAGCATGTATCACAGTATTTGTATTGAACTCTGGGGACTACACCAGTGCCATGTGGATCGCAGTACTTGTGGGCGTCTTTAACAATGGCTGTGTTGCGGGGATGTATGCATTAGCGAACAGCACCTATGACACAGAAGTTCGTGCAACAGGTGTAGGTTCTGCAATTACCATGGGTCGTTTGGGTGGAATTCTCTCACCTTTGGGGGCGGGCTATTTGTTGGATGCAGGCGTAAAACCATTACACCTATACAACTTCGATGCCGTGTTATTTGGGGTCGGATGTGTGATGATCGTCTTGATGTACATCGCTGTTCGCAAACAAAATTTGGGTAAAACTGTCGCTCAGACGCAACAACATACCACACCATAAATTAACAAAAAATCCAAATCAAAAAGGCAAGCCAATGGAACTTGGATGTTCCATGGCACGTCTTGCCATTGCCATGCAAAAGGATAGGCACATATGAACGTAAAAACCAGACGCACTTTAACCCTCTCAATTTTATCTGTAATGAGTTCTTTGGCTTTTGCCAACGAACCTTGGTCAACCGATCGCCAATGGTTACTTGGCGACTGGAATGGGGAACGCCAAGCTTTACAGGACAAAGGGTATAAATTTGATATGTCGTTTGTTAACCAGTCAGCAAGTAATGTTGATGGCGGTTATAACGATGATCAGCGTATTTATAATGCAAGCCAATTAAAATTAGGGGCGAGTTTTGATCTCGATAAGATCGCAGGTTGGAAGGATACCCAAGCCAGTTTGGTGATTACTGAACGTGATGGGGCATCATTAGCAACTAAACGTACAGCAGATCCTCGTGCTGCACAGTTAAGTACAACCCAAGAGATTTATGGGCGTGGACAGTCTTGGCGTATTAATCAAATGTGGATTAAAAAAGGCTTTGACGACAATAAATTCCAAGTGAAGTTTGGTCGTATGGGCTTTAGTGAAGACTTTAACTCAAGTCAGTGTGAATTCCAGAACTGGGGACTTTGTGGTTCATTGCTCGGTAAAGTGGTTGGAGATGTTTGGTACAATGCACCTGTCAGTGTTTGGGCAATCAATGCCAAGTACCAATTCACACCTGAGTGGTCGATTGCCACAGGCGTTTATGAAGTTAATCCACAGGACACCAAAGAAAATGGTGGTTTTAACTTAGAAATGAGAGAAACCAGTGGTGCGACCATTCCTGTTGAGCTGGCATGGAAACCAAAATTGAATGGCTTGCCTGGCGAATATAAAGTTGGAGCATTCTATTCAACAGCCGATGCGACAGATATTGCAACTGATGCCAATGGTAACTTTGCTAGTTCTGCTGCCAAGCGTAAGGTACATGACAATAAACACAGTTTCTGGATCAACATGCAACAAAAGTTGACAGAGAATCCATCTGATCCGAAACGTGGTTTATATGCAACGGCAAACTTTACCTTTAATGATAAAGCCACCAGCAAAGTTGAATATAGCCAGCAGTTTGCACTCTGGTATAAAGGCTTGTTTGACATGCGTCCTCAAGACTCGATTGCCTTGGGTGTGGCACGTTTCCAAGTCAATAAACGTGTGACAGCACTTGAAGAATCGATCAATGCCAGCAATGGGTTGACCAGCGCAGATTATTTAAATGCGAGTTATAAGCCCGTTCAGCATGATGAAGTCGATGTCGAATTGAACTATACCTATAACTGGTCGCCAAGCATCATGATTCGTCCAAATATTCAATATATCCATCAGCCAGGTGGTGTGAAAGAAGTGGATGATGCATGGGTGGCAGGTTTAAGCGTACGTGTAAACTTCTAAGCAATGACTGATTGCAGATGCTAAATTCAGTATTCAGTCAGTGATTAAAAAAAGGCTATTTGATAGCCTTTTTTTATTAGAAGTAAAGAAATGTTTTGAAAAAACGATTTAGATTTATATAATGTCCACACACTTCATTGGGGAGTAGCCGCTATTTACGTTTGTAAATAGATGATGATCAACATACTTGTTCTCAAACGAACATGGTCATCATAGCAAAACCAATTAAGCTTTCTTTAAAGCTTTCTTTTGTTGGCAAGACCTTTGATTTATCACTCTGCAATCAGATTTGTTCTGATCATGGCTAGCAGGAGGGGTAAGTCATAGGCAAATTTTGCTAGCCAGAGAAACATCATGTCAACTTTCTTTTCTGATATTGCTTCATTATTGCTTGCTATAACAGGTGATAATAAAGAATCTCTCGCTTTTATCTCTTCACTTGGTGGTGTATTTATTGCAGAAATTGGCGATAAAACCCAACTTTTGGCCCTTTTGCTTGCTGCCCGCTTTCGTAAACCCATTCCAATTCTAATTGCAATTCTTGCCGCAACGACCTTAAATCATGGTCTGTCTGCTGTATTGGGTCAGTGGCTTGCAGATATTGTTCCCAAAAATATTATGGTTTGGATATTAGCGCTTGGATTTATTGGTATGGCGGTTTGGATGCTCATTCCTGATTCAATTGATGAAGAAGATGATGGAATCGCTAAATGGCAGCATCTAGGGGTTTTTGGTGCAACATTTATCTTATTTTTCTTGGCAGAAATTGGTGATAAAACCCAAATTGCAACTGTTGCCTTAGCCGCTCAGTTCAATAGCGTATTTATTGTCATGCTAGGTACTACTGTAGGCATGATGCTTGCTGATGGGCCAGCTGTATTTGTTGGTAATAAAATGGCAGATAAATTACCAATTTCATTGATTCATAAAATTGGTGCATTCATCTTCTTGGCTGTGGGTATTTTCACTTTGGCACAGCACTATTGGTCATCGATCTTCTAAGAGCGTGAAAGACGGCTCAATTTTTCTGAGGCTTTTTGACTGTTCAGCAAATTTTGTTAAAAATTTTTAATCATCTGTGATTGTATGTAAACTAAAATCCATATAACGTATAGGTGATAATAATTTACTCATATCTTGGGGTCTAGGGAAGATGTTTGAACGTACAACATCGCAGGTGCTGTTTGATAATGGCACACATAAATGTATCAGCTTCACCAGTCTAGTTAAGGGCGAAGGCGTACAGGCCAACCAGTTTTTAATTATTGACAATGAACGCGCAGCAGTCCTAGATCCAGGTGGAGACTTAACTTATGTCCCACTGACTATGGAACTCAATAAATATACCAAATTAAAGAATCTTGACTATGTCATGGCATCGCACCAAGACCCTGACATTATTACTTCTATGCCACGCTGGTTGGTCTATACCGATGCCAAGATTGTCGCTTCAAAACTGTGGGCGCGTTTCTTGCCACACTTAAACTCATCATTTATGAGTGACCGTATGAAAGGGAGTTGGGAAGAACGCCTGATTGAACTTCCTGACCAAGGAATGCGTATTCCATTAGGTAATAGTGTGATGGTGGCAATTCCTGCGCACTTTTTACACTCTGTAGGTAATTTCCAATTTTATGATCCAATTGCGAAGATTTTGTTCTCAGGTGATATGGGTGCATCGATGGTTGATGATGCCAATATTCCAATTCAAAGCTTCAATGATCATTTGCCAAAAATGCGCGGTTTCCATCAGCGCTATATGGGCAGTAACAGTATTTTACGCCTATGGGTGAAAATGGTTCGCCAATTAGATTTGGACATGATTGTACCGCAACATGGTACGCCATTTGTGGGTAAAGAGCAGATTGACCAATTCTTGGATTGGGCTGAAAATCTGCAATGTGGTATGGACTTGATGAACGAACGTATTTTTAGCGTACCAGTTTAAGTCTTGACCCAAATGCAAAAAATCCAAGCCATTTGGATTTTTTGCATTTTTCAGCTCACTGAACATGCATTTTTAGGAGAAATTTGTTTATAATAGCTCACGGAATTTACCAGTGAGTTTGTTATGCTGACCATCGTTCAAGAAGCGCTAACCTTCGATGATGTCTTATTAGTCCCTGCCTATTCTACTGTCCTCCCAAAAGATGTTTCTCTTAAGTCACGCCTGACTCGTGGCATTCAGCTTAATATCCCGCTTGTTTCTGCTGCTATGGATACGGTGACTGAGTCACGTATGGCAATTGCCATGGCGCAAAATGGTGGTATTGGTATTATTCATAAAAACATGGATATCGCAGCCCAAGCCGCTGAAGTACGCCGTGTGAAAAAATTCGAAGCAGGTATGGTGAAAGATCCGATTACGGTGACACCAGCGACAACTGTACGCGAATTGATTGAAATTACTAAAGCAAATAACATCAGTGGTGTGCCTGTAGTTCAAGATGGCAAAGTGGTCGGAATTGTAACCGGTCGTGATACACGCTTTGAAACCAACCTTGAACAGCCTGTTAGCAATATTATGACGCCGCAAGAGCGCTTGGTAACAGTGAAAGAAGGTGCATCGAAAGAAGAAATTCAAACCTTATTACAAAAACACCGTATTGAAAAAGTCTTGGTTGTCGACGATAGCCATGCTTTAAAAGGTTTAATCACCGTAACTGATTTCCGTAAAGCGGAGTCATTCCCAAATTCATGTAAAGATGACCTTGGTCGTTTACGTGTGGGTGCTGCTGTGGGTACAGGTGTTGAAACTCCTGCACGCGTTGAAGCTTTGGTTGAAGCGGGTGCAGACGTGATTGTTGTTGATACAGCACATGGTCACTCAGCAGGCGTGATTGAGCGTGTCCGTTGGGTAAAACAAAACTACCCACAAGTTCAAGTGATCGGCGGGAACATTGCGACTGGCGATGCAGCTTTGGCATTGCTTGATGCGGGTGCAGATGCTGTTAAAGTCGGTATTGGCCCTGGTTCAATCTGTACAACACGTATTGTTGCGGGTATCGGTGTTCCACAAATCTCTGCAATCGACAATGTTGCAAGTGCATTGAAAGGTCAGATTCCTTTAATCGCTGACGGTGGTATCCGTTTCTCTGGTGACATGGCAAAAGCCATCGCTGCGGGCGCAAGCACCATCATGGTGGGTTCATTGATGGCGGGTACTGAAGAAGCACCTGGCGAAGTTGAATTCTTCCAAGGTCGTTACTACAAAGCTTACCGTGGTATGGGTTCTTTGGGTGCAATGGCGGGTTCTTCAGGTTCTGCTGACCGTTATTTCCAAGATGCTAAAGCGGGCGCTGAGAAATTGGTTCCAGAAGGTATCGAAGGTCGTGTACCTTACAAAGGGCCAATGAGTGCGATTGTTCACCAAATGATGGGCGGTTTACGTTCATCTATGGGTTATACAGGTTCTGCAACCATTAAAGATTTGCATGAAAATGCCAAGTTCGTAAAAATTACGGCAGCAGGTATGCAAGAATCTCACGTACATGATGTAACGATTACTAAAGAAGCGCCAAACTACCGTATTGGTTAATGGTTTTTTAGTAAAAAAGTTGTATAAGAAGCCGTCAGTTCATGACGGCTTTTTTGTTATGGTGTAAAGTATTACAAATTATGTATGACGAATTAGGGTTTGTTTTACAAACCTAAGAACACCAGTGAGAACAGCATGAGTTATTTTGGCACAGACGGAATTCGTGGAAAATTTGGTCAACTTCCAATTACGCCAGAATTTGCCTTGAAGCTGGGTTTTGCAGCAGGAAAAGTTCTAAAAAAACAAGATCCAAAGCATAAACCTGTTGTGGTTATGGGGAAAGACACGCGTTTATCGGGTTATATTTTAGAGTCCGCTTTACAAGCAGGTTTGAATGCAGCAGGTGTTTATGTACATTTGCTTGGGCCTTTACCAACCCCAGCGATTGCACATTTGACTCGTGCCTTACATGCTGATGCGGGCATCGTGATTTCTGCTTCACATAATCCATATTTCGATAACGGTATTAAATTTTTCTCGGGTGAAGGTAAAAAACTGCCTGACGAACTCCAAAATGCGATTAACCAAGAACTAGAAAAAGACATCGTGATTGAAGATACGGCACAATTGGGTAAAAGTGTGCGTGTTAAAGATGCCAATGGCCGTTATATCGAATTTTGTAAATCGACCTTCCCGTACCATTTCAACTTGCGCAATTTACGCATTGTGGTGGACTGTGCCAATGGTGCTGCTTACAACGTTGGCCCTGCGGTCTTTTTGGAACTCGGTGCTAAAGTCACGGCGATTTACAATGAGCCAAATGGTTTAAATATTAATGAACACTGTGGTTCAACACATCCTGAAAATTTACAAAAAGCGGTCGTTGAGCAGGGTGCGGATATCGGGATTGCCTTCGATGGTGATGCCGATCGTGTCATCTTGGTCGATAAATTCGGCCATCTGATTGATGGCGATCACATTCTTTATATTCTAGCGACCCAAGCGAATAATAAACCGCAAGGCATTGCTGGAACAGTAATGAGCAATATGGCGCTTGAGTTGGCATTAGAAAAAGCCAATGTGCCATTTGTACGTGCCAAAGTGGGTGACCGCTATGTGTTACAAGCGCTTGAAGATAACCAATGGATCATTGGTGGTGAGCCGTCTGGGCATATCTTAACTCTCGATAAAAGCACTACGGGCGATGCCATTATTTCTGCATTGCAAGTCTTAACGGTGATGGTTGAGCAAAACAAAGCGCTGCATGAGTTGGTCGAAGGTTTTACTTTATTCCCACAAGTGCTGGTCAATGTTCGTTTAGAACACATGATTGATCCATTTGCAATTCCTGCTTTGGTGGCTGAATTTGAACAAGCTGAGCAGCAATTAAAGGGTCGTGGTCGTATTCTGATTCGTAAATCAGGAACTGAGCCTGTGATTCGTGTCATGGTTGAAGGTGATCAATTACAAGAAGTGACCGATCTGGCGAATCACTTGGCAGATGCTATTCGTCAACATGCTTAAAAGGAAGCAATGATGAAAGATGTAATTAAAGATTTAAGTGAACTTCGTTTAAGTTATGAACAGGGTGAGTTGCTTGAAACTCAAGTACAAGCACAGCCACATCAGCAGTTTTTAGACTGGTTTAATTTTGCTTTGGCTGCAAATTTGCATGAACCCTATGCGATGTCGGTTGCAACAGCAGATGCACAAGGACGCCCGCATGTGCGTACCTTGTTACTGCGTGGCGCGACTGAAGCAGGCTATGATTTTTATACCAATTATGACAGTCAAAAAGGCTTGGACTTGGCAGCTAATCCTTATGCCGAATTTTTGTTTTACTGGCCGAGCTTAGAACGTCAAGTCCGTATTCATGGTCGAGTGAGCAAAATCTCTGAAGCAGAATCGACTGATTACTACCATAAACGCCCGCGTGACAGTCAAATTGCAGCACATATCAGCACCCCACAAAGTGGCGTGATTGCTGGGCGTGCGGAGTTACAACAGCGTTTTGAAACTCTACATGATGCTGTGGCTGAAGAAACCGAGCTGAAAAAGCCTGAGTTCTGGGGTGGTTACCGTTTACAGCCAGAAAGCTATGAATTCTGGCAGGGTCGCCCAAATCGTCTACATGACCGTTTGCGTTATGAATTGCAAGATGGACAGTGGGTTTTACAGCGTTTAATGCCATAAGATGAAAAAAATACAAATTAAACAAAGACCTTTGCTAACACGCCCTGAAGATTTTCAGGGCATGTTGCCTTTTATTGCCCAAATTTTGGCACGTCGGGGTGTCGCTTCATTACAAGAGTTAGATTTAAAGCTCAAGCATTTGCTAAAACCAGAGCTGAAAGGCTTACAGACTGCAATTGAGTTAATGGATCGTGCGATTGATCAGCAGCAGCAGATTGTGATTGTGGGGGATTATGATGCTGACGGTGCAACCAGTACCGCACTGATGCTGTTGGCACTCCGCGATATGGGTGCGAAAGTCGATTATGTCGTGCCTGACCGTTTTAAGTATGGCTATGGCCTGACCCCGAAAATTGCCGATTTGGTACAGGAAAAATATCAGCCGAAATTGATGATTACCGTCGATAATGGCATTTCCAGTCATGCAGGAGTTGAGCAGGCACAACAGCATGGAATGCAGGTGATTATTACCGATCATCACTTAACCACTAAACCCACACCCAATGCCGAAGCAGTGGTCAATCCCAATCAACTCGGCTGTGATTTTCCAAGTAAGTCCTTGGCAGGTGTTGGAGTGGCATTTTATGTGCTGGCCAATCTTGCCAGTTTACGCCGCCAGCACGGTAAAACGAGCAGCCAACTGACGCAATATCTGGATTTGGTGGCTTTGGGTACCTATGCCGATGTGGCGAGTCTTGACTATAACAACCGAATTTTGGTGGATGCAGGCGTTCAGCGCATGCGTCAGCAGCAGTGTCGTATCGGCATTCTCGCGCTATTAGATATTGCAGGTCGTGATCCTGCACAGCTACAGGCACAGGATCTCGGTTTTGTCTTGGGGCCACGGATTAATGCCGCAGGGCGAATGGAAACCATGGATATTGGCATTGAATGTCTATTGGCACAAGATACACAACAAGCCTATCACCTTGCGCAGCAGCTTCATCAGCTCAACCAAGAGCGCCGTCAGGTTGAATCGCAGATTAAACAAGATGCCTTGCAAACTTTAGAGCAGATTCGCCTCGATCAGACAGACTTGCCTGCGGCACTGGTGATGTTTGAGCCACATTGGCACCAAGGGGTGATCGGGATTGTTGCAGGTCGCCTGAAAGAGCAGTTTCACCGCCCGAGTATTATTTTTGCAGCCGATGAGGATGGAATTCATCTCAAAGGTTCTGCTCGTTCGATTGATGGTATTCATATTCGCGATGCGATTGAACGGGTCGCAGAACGTCACCCACATTTGGTTCGTTACTTTGGTGGACATGCCGCAGCCGCAGGTTTGACCATTGAAAAGCAGTATTTTACTGAGTTTCAGCAGGTCTTTACTGCACTGATTGCCGAAATGGATGCGCAGTTATTTGAAGAGGTGTTGTGGACAGATGGGGAATTACCTGTCGATGCTTTTCATTTGCAAACTTTAGCGACTTTGGAGCAACTTGGGCCGTGGGGACAGAAATTCCCTTTGCCAACTTTTGAAGGTACTTTTGCAATCTTGGATTATCGCTGGCTGAAAGAGCGTCATCTCAAGCTGCGTTTAGGTTTGGAAAATGGAAAAAGTCTCGATGCGATTGCTTTTAATGCGATTGATCGATTTGAATTTGATCCCTTGCACATGCAAGTCCGTTTAGTCTATCGCCTTGAAAAAAATGAGTTTAATGGCTCAACCAATTTACAACTGCATATCATACATTTCGAACAATAAAAAACCGCTCGTTTGAGCGGTTTTTTTATGAGGGTTATTTGTTAGAAGCGATACGATGCACCCACACTATAGGTGTTGTAGTCATCGCCAAAGCCTAAACGACCATCGACACTGACATTATTGTTAAAGTATTTCTTCGCAGTCAGACCCCATTGATCTTCATCAATCGATTTGTCTTTGCTGTAGTCCACACCGAAACTTAACGTTTTATCGATGTAGTAATCACCTGCGACATAGTATTGTTTGTTTTCATCATCCCCAAACACACCACGTGCTTCAAGGTTGATGTCATGCTGACCGACTTGAGTGACGTATTTGGCACGTAAGGTCGGATCTACGCCATCGCCACCATGTTTGGTGTCATAGCCTTGTGCACCAACGGCAACCAATAAACCTGGTGCTGGCAAGTAACCGACTTCGGCATTGTATAGGGTGGTTTTACGGTCAATACCCGTATTATCTACTTTGTATTCATTACGTCCAACATTACCACCTAAGTAGAAGTCAGAGTTTGGAACGTAATATTCAGCACCTGCGCTATAGGTGGTATTTTTGGTGCCGCTATTGTCACCATAGTTAACACTACCATGCACATTGCTGGCTTTATCTAGAAAAGCAGCCTCAGCGAGTGGTGCATTACGTGTTTCTACAGGATTAAAATAGTAGGTTCCATTCACACCAACTTGACTGACACCATCAGCATGATCTGGGTCTAAGTAGTTATAAGAGCCTCCAACTTCAGCTTGGTAGGCATTTGCCATACTGGTCACACTGAGTCCTGCAAGAAGTGCTGTAGTTGCAATGAGTGTTTTTTTCATGTCACTTCCCCTTAGAAAGCTTGATTTTCATTTTTTGTTACAAGTTTAAGTCTAGTAGAAAATACCAAGTGGTCAATTCTGATAAAGTAATCAGACTGTACGAAAGTAAGTGTGTGTAAATAAGTTAATTTAAAATACTGATAATAAATAAAAATATAATATGTAGTGTTTTATTAATAGTGTTATGGCTTTGTGATTTTTGTTTAAATATTCAGCATATATTTTTGTTACAAATGATGTTTGATGCTTTTCTGTGAATCGAGAAAGCTTTTGGCAACCGTGTCATATTTTGAAAATCAGCAGCATATCACCTCATCACACTCTATGTTAAAATAGCGCAAATTTTATGGCTCTAGAGAGAAGTTTCACGTGGAAATCAATCCGTATCTAAACCAATTAAAAGATTTAACTGATCGTAGTCAAACACTACGGGGGTATCTTTGACTACGATCTGAAAAAAGAACGTTTAGAAGAAGTCCTACGTGAGCTTGAAGATCCAGCGATTTGGAATGATCAAAGCCGTGCGCAAGCTATGGCCAAAGAAAAAGGTGAGTTGGAAAACGTCTTGAATGTGCTAGACGGTTTAGCGACTCAACTTGAAGATGCTCAAGCGATGCTTGATTTGGCTGTAGAAGCCGATGATGAAAGTTTGTTGGTCGATGTGCAGGCTGAATTGACGGCTGCTGAAGAAGACTTGGCAACACTTGAATTCCGTCGTATGTTCAGCAATCCAATGGATCCGAACCCATGTTATGTGGAGATTCAGGCGGGTTCTGGGGGTACAGAAGCACAAGACTGGGCGTCAATGTTGTTACGTATGTATATGCGTTGGATCGAACGTCACGGCTTTAAAGCTGAATTGATGGAAGAATCGGATGGCGATGTTGCAGGGATTAAATCTGCCACCATTCGTGTCGAAGGTGAATATGCTTACGGTTGGTTGCGTACTGAATCAGGCGTGCACCGTTTAGTGCGTAAGTCACCATTTGACTCAGGTAACCGCCGCCATACCTCTTTCTCTGCAGTGTTCGTTTCTCCTGAAGTCGATGACAATATTGAAATCGACATCAACCCATCCGACGTGCGTACCGATACTTACCGTGCTTCGGGTGCGGGTGGTCAGCACATTAACAAAACCGATTCTGCGGTACGTTTAACCCATACGCCAACAGGCATTGTGGTGGCGTGTCAGAACCAGCGTTCACAACATGCCAACCGTGACCATGCATGGAAACAGTTACGTGCAAAATTGTATGAACTGGAAATGAGCAAGCGTAACGAAGCTGCTCAAGCGCTTGAAGATTCAAAATCGGATATCGGTTGGGGGAGCCAAATTCGTTCATACGTTTTGGATGACTCACGCATTAAAGACTTGCGTACAGGCGTTGAAAACTCAAATACAGGTGCAGTGCTAGATGGTGATCTGGACAAATTTATTGAAGCGAGCTTAAAGCAAGGTCTGTAATTCCTGCTTAAAAGCATCTCTGAAAAGCCAATGTGAAGTCATTTGCATTGGCTTTTTTGTTGCAGATGAACCCTGTTCTTTTAAAATTTTTTACGCATAATAGGCACACATTTTTTCTGATTTTAAGATTTGGATGACCCAAGCGATTTCAACTTTGAAAACTCCATTTTGGTACAACTGGCTGTTGGCAGGTATCAAACCCTTGTACCGCTGGCGTTTAAACAAACGCTCAGGGCATCTTGCCGATTTTCAAAATGAAATCACTGAACGCTTTGGCCCTTTTCAAACCCCTAAAAATACTCAGGTGATCTGGTTTCATGCGGTGTCAGTTGGTGAGACCAATGCGGCTCAGCCTCTGATTGAACATTATTTACAGCAAGGTCAGGCTGTCCTAGTCACCAATACCACGCGCACAGGGCAGGCACGGGCAAAGTCGTTATTTGAACAGCGTTATCCAAAGCTTTTTCAAGCGGTCTTTTTACCTGTCGATCAGCAATATTTGGTCAATGCTTTTATTGATCGCTATCAACCTAAAATTTTACTGTTGATGGAAACCGAGCTGTGGCCAAATCTGTTGCAATGTGTGGCAGAGTATAATATTCCTCAGCTTTTACTGAATGCCCGATTGTCTGAAAAGTCAGCCAAAGGCTATGCCAAATTTAAGCGTTTAACCTCTCCGATGCTGAGTCAGTTAAGCTGGATTGCTGCGCAAGATCAGGCGACTTTGCAGCGATTTGCCAGTTTGGGTCAATCAACCACATCAATGAGTGTGGTGGGGAATGTTAAATTTGATATTGCTGCGCCTGATTGGGTTGCGGTACAAGCTGAGCAGTTGCATCTAGATTGGCAACTGACGCAGCGTAAAGTGATGGTGCTTGCCAGTACCCATGCGCCTGAAGAACACCAACTGCTCACGGAACTCAAAGTAACCTTGCAAGCTGATCCAAGCCTATTGTGTATCGTGGTGCCGCGCCACCCTGAACGCTTTGATGAAGTGTTCCAAGTGGCTGAGCAACTGAGTTTGAATGTGAAGCGCCGTAGTTTGCAACAAGTTGTAGATGCCAATACCCAAGTGTATTTGGCTGATAGTATGGGTGAGCTGTGGTTGTGGTATGCCTTGAGCCAAGTCGCCTATGTTGGCGGTTCTTTGAATGAACCAGGTGGCGGGCACAATATTCTGGAACCTGTGGCGCTAGGTGTTGCAACGGTCTTGGGGAAAAACTATTTTAATTTCCAGCAGATTGTCGATGAATTCGCGAACAATGCAGCGGTTGACGTGGTACAGGATGCTCAGCAAGCTTGCCAGAGATTCAATGAGTTACTGGGCAATGTGGAACAGCGTCAACAGATGGTACAACGAGCCACCACTATTTTGCAGAAGAACCAAGGTTCACTCCTGCGTCATATCCAATTGATTGATCGGTTTTTACAACACTCATGAATCTCGTTTTATTGTCAGCACAACCCGAACAAGCACTTTGGGAAATTCGAGAACCGCGCCAATTACAGCATTTACAGCAGCATCTCGACCTGAAAGTCGGTGATCAGCTCAAGGTTGGCATTCGTCAAGGCAAGCGTTATTTGACTGATGTTCAAGCCATTACGGCAGAACGAGTCTTGGTTAAACCGATTCAGGAATTGGCGATTCCTGAAAAATTACCTGTGACTTTGATTGTGGCTTTACCTCGCCCCAAAGTTTTGCGTCGTCTGGTGATGGACAGTGTGACTTTGGGTGTGGAAAAGTTGGTACTTATCCACAGTTATCGGGTTGATAAAAGCTACTGGCAAAGCCCATTTTTACAACAGCTTGATGATTATGTGACTTTAGGCTTGGAACAGGCAGGCGATACCATTGCTCCTAAAATAGAGCTGTATCGTCGTTTTAAACCCTTTGTGGAAGATGTATTGTCAGAGTGGACAATGCCTGAAAGCCCAAGTTTTGTGGCACATCCTTATGCACAGCAAGGTTTACCTACTGTGAAAACCGCACATTGCCAAGTATTGATTGGCCCTGAAGGTGGTTTTATTCCTTATGAAGTTGAATTGCTTGAAAAATACGGTTGCCAAAGCTTTAGCTTGGGCAACCGTATTTTAAGAACTGAAACAGCGATTTCTTATATTTTGGGGCGTTTAGGCATCTGAAGATTTGTTGAGAGATAATTCAGGTGTCACATTGGAAACTTTAACTTCACGAACAGGATAAGGAATTGAAATTCCATGTTCTTCAAATGAAACCATAACATGTTCCTGAATTTCACTGGCAGAAGCTGCAATTGTTGTTTCTGTTGTATCGACCCACCAGCGGACGGTCAGGTTGACAGAAAAATCAGCTAAAGCTGTGACATTCACCGAAAAAGCAGGTTGACTGAGTACATTGCGATTTTCATCTAAAATTTTCCGAATAATGTCTTTGGCTTTTTTGACATCATCTTCATAGCCAATTCCCACCACAAATTCACAACGGCGGCGCTGATAAGCGGTGTTGACGGTAATCGCACTGGTATAGACCGTAGCATTGGGAATGACAATACGGCGACCATCATAAGAGCGTAAAAAAGTAGCCCGAATCTGAATATCTTCGACCGTTCCCTCTAAGCCATTACAGACGATGTCATCACCGATACGGAAAGGTTCGCTGAGTAGAATTAAAAGACCTGAAAGCAGATTTTGGAAAATATCTTTAAATGCAAAACCAATTGCGACAGAGCCAATTCCCAAAGCACTCATCAGTTGACTTGGAGTGAAACCCGGGATTGCAATCACAAGACCAATCAAGAAACCAAAGAAAAGAATGGCTGACGTCCCAACTCGATTGAGAACCAAGACCAAATTTTGTCGAGTATAAGAGCGGTTTTCTAAGGTTTTACTTAAAAATAATTTAAACAGTTTGGTGAGTAGCCAGAAAAGAATAAAAACCGCAATCGCAATGCAGATATAAGGAACGCGCTCCCAAAAACTGTCCATAATCTTGTCGATCGTGGTGTAAGCATCATGGTACTTGCTGCTATGTTCAAGCACGGCCTGTGTGGTTTTTTTACTGGCATCTTGAAGAAGATGACTGGTATCTTGCGCCATATTTTGTATGGTTGAAGCGCTATTCTCTGCCACGTGTATTTATCCCAAACTGCGAAACACTATATTTTGCCTGAAAAAACAAAAAGTTCAGTTAAGAAACGTAGATATATTTAGAAATATTGCATGCTGTGTTTAATCAAGCGTTGTGGATGCTCCAGTTGCCCATGGTCAATTAAATATGAAATACGCAGGCTGGTGCTCATCAATCCCAATAGGAAAAATACAATCATGCCCCAAGCACATAATTTTTCCCATAACGCAGTATGTGGCACAACACCATAGGCATTGAGCTTGGGTGTACCACCTGCCAAGACCACATAGCAGCCGAAGATCAGATTCAGTACAGGAATCAGTAAGAGTAAACTTAACCAGCCACTTTGATTTAAATCATGCAGGCGTTGGATCAGAAAAATACTCATGAGATAAGCATAACTCAGCAACAAAAAGACGCCGCCAAACATTAATAAAAATGGATGTTCCCAAATCAGATGCATCCGAAACATCATGCTGTGCCAATTAAATAGATTCAAGAAATGAACTGCGATTGAGAAAAGGCTGACCATCAACAAGTGACACAAACCTGAACGCGCGATATAGCTTAAACGTCCTAGGCGACCTGCACCTGACAACAGTGAGCGACGTGGTTGAGGCGTTACTTTACCAAAAAAAGATGGAGATGATTGCGTTGGCATAGAACCCCTCATAAAATTCGAATATGTACAATAAATATACGATTTAAGCCTGCAGTATGCTGAAATATTGTACTTAAATAATGGCTGTAGTGGAAAAATAACAAGCAAAAACAATACGCATTTCATGATGAATTGCGTCCATTTGATCAAGGAAGTCAGTCTATGCAAGAGCTTTACCCTGTTCCTGAGGAGTTTAAAACGACAGCGCGCACTTTGGAACATGAATATTTTCAGCGCTACCAACAATCCATTGAACATCCAGAGAAATTTTGGGCGGAGCAAGCCCGTGCTATTGACTGGATTCAACCTTTTACTCAGGTCAAAAATACCCGTTATGACCCTGAAAATTTTAAAATTGAATGGTTTGCAGATGGTCAACTGAATGTTTGTGCCAATTGTCTAGATCGGCATTTAAAAGAACATCCGCATAAACCCGCCATCATTTGGGAAGGAGATCATCCCTCTCGGCATAAAATTATTTCCTACAAAGAGCTGTATGCAGAAGTGTGCCGCTTTGCCAATGCGCTCAAAAAATATGGCATTCAAAAAGGTGATCGAGTCATTTTATATATGCCCATGATCAGTGAAGCCACGATTGCGATGTTAGCCTGTGCTCGGATTGGAGCCGTGCATTGTGCGGTGTTTGGCGGATTTTCTCCCGATGCCTTGGCAAGCCGAATTGAAGACAGCCAAGCCAAAATGGTGATTACCGCTGATGCAGGGATGCGTGGTGGCAAGTTGCTGCCATTGAAGAAAAATGTTGATTTGGCATTGGAGCAGCGTGGAACACATACAGTTGAATATGTTGTGGTGGTACATCGCACAGGCAATCCTATCCATTTTTATCCTGAACGGGATTTGTGGTATCACATGCTGCAAATGGAAGTAGATGAGCGTTGTCCACCTGAGCCTATGAACGCGGAAGATCCACTGTTTATTTTATATACCTCAGGTTCAACAGGAAAACCCAAAGGTGTCTTGCATACGACGGGGGGATATTTGGTTTATGCCGTGACGACTTTTAGGGAGGTTTTTGATTTAAAACAGGATGATGTGTATTGGTGTACAGCAGATATTGGATGGATTACAGGGCATTCCTATGTGGTATATGCTCCACTTGCCACAGGCACAACCACAGTGATGTTTGAAGGAATTCCACAATATCCAACATGGGCAAGAGTGGGTCATATTATTGATAAACATAAAGTGACGATTCTATATACAGCACCCACAGCGATTCGCGCCATGATGCGAGAAGGTGATGCTTATGTCCGTGAGAGTAATCGCTCAACATTACGATTATTGGGCACAGTTGGTGAACCGATTAATCCTGAAGCATGGCATTGGTTTTATGATGTGGTGGGTGAGAAACGTTGCCCAATCATCGATACATGGTGGCAAACAGAAACAGGTGGCATGATGATCACTGCGATTGCAGGTGCAACGGCACTGAAACCAGGATCAGCAACGCGTCCATTTTATGGCGTGCAACCTGTACTACTTGATGCAGAAGGACATGAAATCGATGGTATAGGTGAAGGAAATCTAGCCATTAAGAGCGCATGGCCAGGGCAGATGCGCAGCATTTGGGGAAATCCACAGCGTTTTATCGACGTTTATTTTGCAACATATCGAGGTTATTACTTTACAGGGGATGGCGCTCGCCGTGATGCCGATGGTTATTACTGGATTACAGGTCGAGTCGATGATGTCCTCAATATCTCAGGGCACCGTTTGGGCACAGCCGAAATTGAAAGTGCATTGGTTGCACATGAAGCGGTTGCCGAGGCGGCTGTGGTGGGCATGCCTCATGCAATTAAAGGTCAGGGAATCTGTGCTTTTGTGATTTTGCAAGCAGATCGGGCTGCATCGGAACAGTTACGCTATGAGCTGATTGCATGGGTGAGAAAAGTGCTTGGGCCAATTGCGACTCCTGATTTGATTTATCTGGTCAATGCTTTACCCAAAACCCGTTCGGGTAAGATTATGCGACGTATTTTGCGTAAAATTGTGGCAGGAGAACTGGATAGTTTGGGCGATACATCCACACTGGCTGAGCCACAAGTTGTTGAGCAATTGCTGATGCTATTGACTGAAAATTCAATTAAATAGCAAATTTTTTATGCAAAATAATGAATATAGCTTAAATAAATGCCACTGAAAGGTGGCATTCTAGAGTTAAGATATTTATAGAATATTCGGTTTTTTTATGGCTTTATCATTCAGGTTACATGGAACATCTTTTTGATTTATCTATAAAAATGCAGTATGTTAGAACCAGTTTAGAGCAGAAGTAGCATGCAATTTTAGAATCTGAATTGTGGATGCTATGTTTTCAACTGCGAGTAAAAATGCAGAAAAATATCGAATAAGGCAACAAAGTTGGCAAAAATTCGGTAATATTTGTATACATAGATAAAGTCGTAGCACAGATAGGAATGCTAGGCTACGCCAAATACAGCCAAATCGCTTATGAATATATTAATCGTTGATGATCATCCTCTGTTTCGTCACGCGCTGATTCAAGCAGTGCGTTATAGCTTTCCGCAAGCGCAAATTCATGAAACAGCAGCAGTAAACGAATTTTACGAACGCCTTGAAAATGGAACTGAGCCAGATTTGGTCTTGTTGGACTTAAATTTGCCAGGCGCTTCGGGTTTTTCAGCTTTAGTCCATGTCCGTGCCCAATATCCTTCGATTCCGATTATTGTGGTTTCAGCCCATGAAGAAGCTAGCATTATCCAACGTGCAATCGCACATGGCGCAATGGGATATATTCCTAAATCGGCGCATCCAAGCCATATTGGAGAAGCGATTCGCCATGTGATGGAAGGGGAAATTTGGTTACCACCAAATTTACCTGCCAACATTAGCTTTGACCCACGAGCTGCTGATGAGACTGCCTTGGCAGAACGGATACAGTCTTTAACTCCTCAACAGTTCCGTGTATTGATGATGGTGGCGGAAGGTTTGTTGAACAAACAAATTGCCTATGAGCTAGATGTTTCGGAAGCGACAATTAAAGCGCACGTGACTGCCATTTTTAGAAAATTAGGCGTACAAAACCGTACTCAGGCAGTACTTGCAATCAGTGCACTCAACATTGATGAGAAGAAAATCTAAGAAGAACGGTATAATTCACCTTGTTTATCGTTGAGTTATACCGACTTTCTCGTCTAGATCAGATCAAAATTTAATGCGTTTCATATCTCCCCAGTGTAATGGAGATTTTCTTAAAAATTGAATTGATCCAATGAGTCGCCAGTATGCATGAATATATCTAAACCAAATATTTTCGAGTATGCATGCGATAAACAGTTTGAAGATATTTCTTGCACTGTAATAATTGAAAAATGCAACCTCAATCAGAATTGCACCGAGAGACAGAATTAATCCAAATGATAGTGAAAGTAAATAAAAGTAAAAGAAATAAACCCAGTTAATATAACCAAGAAAACCAAATATTAATAAACTAATATAACCAAACAATTCAATAAAAGGTCCTAAAGCTTCGACAAAAATAAAAAATGGAAAAGTATAAAAACCAAGTAAGCCACTTTTTTGTTTAAATAGAAGATGTTTAGAACTCCATAAGCTTTCTAAAAGTCCTCTTTGCCATCTTTTTCTTTGAGTCGCTAGTGTTTGTATATTATCTGGACATTGTGTCCAACATACTGCATTCGGCACAAATGCAACATTAATCTGTCTTTTATGCTCAAGTGCATATTGTCTGAGTTTAAGCACCAGCTCCATATCTTCGCCAACGGTATTATGATTATATCCATTGACTTCAAAGACCGCTGCTTTTGAAAATAATCCAAAAGCCCCCGAAATAATCATGACACTATCTAATGCTAACCAACCCATTCGTCCATTTAAATAAGCACGTAAATACTCTACAATTTGTATGGTTTCTAGCCATGTTCTTGGCATATTTACTTTTTTGACCTGACCACGAATAATTTCACAGCCATTGGCAATTCGAATGATGCCTCCACTGGCAATGGTATTTTTTTCTAGGAAAAAAGGCTGCACCAACTGGTGGAGTGCTTCTGAGTCTAAAATGGAATCTGCATCAATTGCACAAAATAAAGGGTAGCTACTGAGATTTACACCACAATTTAAAGCATCAGCTTTACCACCATTTTCTTTTAAAACGACTTTTAATCTTTTATCAATCATTGAAATATAATTTTTTTGAATGGGCTTGTGCTTTAATTTTAGCCGCGGTATTTCTAGTACAGGAATCAGCGCATAAGCTTGGATCAATACGGCTAGCGTATGATCTTTAGGTCCATCACAGACTACGATCACCTCAAACTCAGAATAATCTAAATTCAGAAGTGAGCGGACAGACTCAACGATGGTCAGTTCTTCATTGTATGCAGGTGCAATAATACTAATGGGGGTATCATAAAAATCAAATTTATTATGCCAAACACTTTTTTGTAAATCAGACTTTAATATTTTATTAATGCTAAAAAAACCTAAAATATTGAGTAAGCCATAGCCTGAATTTACAAAGAGAAAATAAAGTAAAAATGCAAATTCAAAAAAATTAATGAAATTATGCATCTTATCCCCCTTGATTTAGTGCAATTTGATATTTATTTAATGAAACTTGTAAGGAGTCTTTAGCAAAATTATCATTAATTGTTTGTAGTAAAAAATGAATGAGTTTTTCATCTGAACCATAATATTGAATAATTGCTTGAGCAGATCGGTGTCGAAGCCACCAGTGATTGCTATGTAAACATGTGAGTAAATAATCAAGATTGTTTTTTGAGAAAAAATTATTATTCATGATGGCGTGAATAATATTGACATGATATATCCAGTTAGATTCTTTTTTAAATTTTTCAATTAATTTAAAATCATCAATATCTTTGATATTTCGAATGGCTAAGCAAATACTATCAATATTAAATTTTTCTGGATTGTTTAAAATATATTTTGAATAATCTGTAAAATAACGTGTTCTAGACGCAATTGTTATAATTCTTTTTTCATTTAGATCATCATGTTTTTTAATCAAGTTATAAATGACCACCATTGCTTCTGGGGTATTAAAAAACTGCATTAGATATTTGAGTTCTCGATTATTCCAATGATCTCTTTTGATGATCTCTTTCAAAGTAAAACTATAATAATGTTTGCTATTTATTTTGAGTAAAGCAATACAGGATTCAAAGGCAATAATATCTATTTTATGATGAACGAGATTTTTAATTTCATTTTGAACAGCTTGAGAATTTCTATTTTTGCTATGTATATTTCCTAAAGTGTGAACTATTAGACATATTTCACTACTATTAGCATGATTAAGTAAACTGCTACTCAGCTTTAATCTTTTTAAACATAATTCGGAGAGATTGAGTACATGTGAAATTTCAATTAATTTATGGCGATTTTCAATATTGACATCATTAAATTTTGAAGACCAAAAAGAAATGAACGTAAAAAAATTCTGATTTTTTATATTGATTGATTTAAGTGTGGTATAGGGTGGGGATGCGAAGTGAAAATAGTTCTCTAACTCAGCAATATAGCGTGCTTTTTTTTTAAGCGGATATGATTCTTCACTTTGATGAAGATGATGCTAAAAAATAATTGAAATAATAGAAATAGGTTAATAATGATTAACCAAGTCAGAATGAGTAATGAACTAGGGTTTTGAAAAATCATAAGAAACCCCAATCAAAAGACCTGTTCTTGAATCATGTCCATGATAAATCGTGTGTGTGATGCCAATGCTACTATATAAATTTTTACTGATCAGAAATTTGGAGGTCAATGCATGGCTTGTGATGTGATAAATCTGAGTTGAGGTATTGGTGATTTCAGGTTCTTTCCCATCCGAAAAATAGTAATTGATGCTATTGGTTGTATTTGGAATATAGTAGCTGACTTGAGCTTTTAGCCCTGTTGTTGGTTTATAGAAAGAAGTATCACTGATCCAGAAACCTGCTAAAATTCGCCAATTTGTGAGATATTTTTCTGCAGATAAACTATAATAATTAACGTTAGAATTTTCATATTTTGCATATTTATATTCTAAAATTGGTGAAAGTTGAGCATTTTTATTGCTTTGTTGTAAGGCTAAACCCGCATTAAATTCGGGTAAGTAGGCATGATTATTAAAATCCCCTGCACCTAAATCATACGACAACAGGGTTTTATTGCCTTGATTTTCATGAATCAGATTTGTTGCTTCTAATTCAATTTGATTATCATTTAGATTGTAACGTTCATAGTTACGCAGTAAGACTTGCCAAGAATTATCATTTTCTTTTTGAGTATAACTAAATTCTGTTGTTTTCCAGTCAGGTTGATCATTACTATTTCTTTCTTGGCTATAATTAAGATCGAAAATTTGATGATCAGCAAATGAAGATGAAGAAATAATAGATAAGAGACTAATAAAAATAAGTTTTTTCATAACATTTCTTCAGTTTTTTCATTTGGTTTAAAGGCAAAAAGTACAAGGCCGTATAAATGTTTGATCAGCATTATGCTATCAAGATTTACAGCGTTGAATTAAATCAGGATCTCTATGATTTAAGGTTTACTTTTATTGCTTATTAAGACATTAATTATTATAACAATATATGAGCAATGGTAAAGAGAAGCTGTTGATTTTTTTAAGCATAAAATTTTTATGTGAGAAAAGTTACTGCTTGAAATATATAACAATGAGTAAAAATAAGGGAGGATATTGAATTATTTAAAATACTTGAAGTTGAATTGAAATTATTTTTTTAGTAATTAAATAATATAAATCAATGTTATATGCTGAATTTTTTTAAATTGACTAAAACAAATGAAGTTGTATGTTTTATTGCAATTAGATGACAACTTGAATTTTATACTGCATTTTTTTAAAAATGCTACCTCCCCATCTATAAATAAAGAAGTAGCGTTAAGTTTAGTTGTTGGGGAGTTTTAAGCCTGAAAGCCACGCTCGCATTGATGCAGGTTTCAGGGGTTTCTTCAGCAGCATAATATTGAGCTGTTTGAGACGCTCAGGGAGTTCTGGATCAGAATCTGCGGTAATCAAAGCCACTGGAGTTTCAGTTTGGCGATATTCCAAGATAAAATCTAAACCACGTTGTTCCTGATTTAAGTGCTGATCAATCAGCCAAATCTGAATGTTTTCCTGTTCAATAATACGCTTGGCTTCTTCAGGTTCTCTGGCTTTAAAGACCTGATGTCCCCATTTACTCAATAGCGCCTGCATCCCTTCAAGAATATTTTCGTCATTGTCTAAACATAAAATCTTATAAGCTGTATTTCTGAGCGGCATCATTTGAATCGGTGCTGCTGTAATTTTCGGCGCAGCAACAATAGGCGCTTCAATCATGAAGCACGAACCACGTTGTAAATGCGAATAGACATGTACGGGGTAGTTAAGTAGGCCGGTCATACGTTGAACAATTGCCAAGCCTAGTCCTAAACCTTGTTCGCCCCACGGTGAAGTATGTCCACAGCGTTCAAATTCCTGAAACAGTTTGATGCGTTGCTCCTCTGCAATGCCAGGTCCAGTATCCCAAACTCCAATACGGATATGATTGGGTTGTGATGCTGAACGTAAAACCCCAACCACGATTCGCCCTTTGGCTGTATAGCGCAGGGCATTACTGACAAAGTTTTGAATAATACGACGAATCCATTGTGGATCGGTGTCAATCCAGAACGTAGCATCATGGACATGAAACTCAATACCACGTTGAGCAGCAATCGACTTAAACTGTAGCTTCAAATCACTGAGCAGATCATGTAAAGGATAAGCCTGACGTTTTGGTTGAATCGTTCCACCTTCTAAACGTGCAATATCGAGTAGAGCAGACAACATACTTTCTGCACCATGCAAAGCACGGTCTAGTTGCTGAAGGGTCTGACGATCTTCCTCGGACTGAATACTTTGCTCAAGTGCCGTACTAAATAAGCGGGCTGCATGCATCGGTTGCAACAAGTCATGGCTGGCTGCAGCAATAAAGCGACTCTTGGACATGTTTGCAGTATCGGCTTGTTCACGTGCGCGCTGCTGTTCTGACAGTGCATCTGCCAATTGTTGAGTACGTTCTTTTACACGGGCTTCAAGCACAGCTTCATTTTCACGGAATGCTGTAATATCAGCGAAAGTGGTGACGAATCCACCGCCCTCGATTGGATTACCACGCATTTGAATGACACGGCCATCTTTACGAATCCGTTCAAACTCATGGGCACTACCGACTTTCATCCAGTGAATCCGTTTGCGGACATGCTCTTCAATTGACCCTGGTCCACATTCACCACGTTCTGCGTTATAACGAATCAAATCGGAAATCGGGCAGCCGACATAAACCAAATCTTTAGGATAATCAAAAAGTTTTAAATACTGATTATTCCAAGCTACTAGACACATATTGTCATCGACCACACTGACCCCTTGAGTCATATGATCGATCATGGTCATCAGCAAATTTTGATTAAAGCGTTGCCATTGTGAAGCTTGGTCGAGAATGTTGGCAACCTGAGCTACGCCTAGACCATTGTTGGCCAGCGCCGTGGTGAGCAGAGTACGTGCCGATGCAGCTCCAATCGTTCCTGCCAAATATTGTTCAGTGAAACGCCACCACATGCCATTGGCAATGCTATTGGTATTGAGCACTAAATAATTTTGATCACAAAACTGCTGAAAAGCATGTACGGTAGGGCCTTCACCTGTAATTCGTTTGGCAAGCGCCATTAAATCACTAATTTTTAGACGAGGGCTATCAGGATGGAAATAGCCCATTTCATGGTTTGAGTTTTGAGAAGGTAAGGGCTTGGTTTCATAATAAAAGAAACTCTCAGCTTGAATCTGCTCTGCCACACTTGGACGATAGGCTTTGGAAACCCAAATATAGAGAATGGTATTTAGACCCAATGACCACATGACACCATGCGTGAGTGGTGCCAGTGATTCGAAGCCAAACAATGCTTCAGGGCGTAAGCCATTAATTCCAAACAAGCCGCCATGTAGAATCTGGCTGCTCAATTCTGCATAACCATGCGGTAGGCTACGTAAAATGGTTGGAAACAATAAGGTATAAGCCCACATAATGAAGCCAACCAATAACCCTGCATAGACCCCTTGTTGGCTACCTCCTCGCCAATACAGTCCACCAATTAAAGCAGGTGCGAACTGTGCAACAGCACTAAAAGCCAATAATCCAAAGACTGAAAGCTGGTTAATGTCATTAAAGTAATGGAAAAATAAGAACCCCATCAGCATGACTGCAACAATGCAAATGCGTCGAGTGGTCTTGAGCACCAAAGGTAAGCGTTGATCATGACGTGATAACAGATTAAAACGCCACAATGCGGGCATGATCAGGTCATTACTCAGCATGATGGAGAGCGCGACTGATGAAACCAGTAACATGCCTGTCGATGCCGAAAACCCACCAAGAAACGCCAAAATCGTTAGCCATTCATGGTTATAGCTCATCGGTAAACTAAGTACGGCTACATCTGGAATTTTAAGTAAATCGGGTTGTACATGCAGTGCCCAGCTGGCAATTGGGAAAATGGTCAGCGTAGTTAAAATCAGATACAAAGAAAACCATTTGCGAGCGCCACGAATATGTTTTTCATCACGCAGTTCAACTACAGCCACATGAAACTGCCGCGGTAAGCAAATAATGGCGAGAGCAGCCAGTAGCGTTTGCACCCAAAAGGTGTCGGGAACGCCACTGATTTGTACTTCATGGAACTGCTCTTGGATGTCCTTACTGATTTGGGTCAGGTTGTTGGGATCATCGGTGATAAAGAAAATTGCAACACAAAGTAACGCAAACAATTTTACAAATGATTCAAAGGCAACCGCCAACATTAGCCCACCATGTTGCTCGGTATTGGCCATTTGTCTTGTACCGAATACCATGGACAGCATGGCTAAAATTGAAGTGAGCACCAATACAGTATTTGTGGTGAGATGTAAGGCATTGTTTTCAGGAAGAATAACAGAAGTGCTTAATGCGATTGCACGCAGTTGTAAAGCCAAATAGGGAATAATCGCAATCACGGCAAGAACAGTGACCAAAGATGCAAGCGTGCCACTTTTACCATAACGTGCTGCAATAAAGTCAGCAATCGAAGCAATGGCATGATGTTGGCGGACTCGCCCGATTCGACGCCAAATATCATAGCCTAACCAAATGAATAACAGCGGTCCTAAATAGATGGGTAAAAAGATAATTCCCTGACGGACAGCAGCGCCTGTAGCACCATAAAATGTCCACGAAGAGCAATAGACACCAAGGGTTAGACTAAAGAGTAACATGCGTCCACGTGCACTTAGACGGCTGGCATATTTCTCCCCAAAGAAGGCACAGACAAATAAAATTAGAATGTAAAGGGTTAATACCCCAATGATTACCCAGTTATTCATATTGGCTGCTTGCAGATGATCTGTGCTTATCATACCCGAAGCTGAATGCTGAACGAAAACCCCACTTAAAATTTTAGCGACCAAAGTCTAACTGACTAAAAGCCTTAAATATTGATACCGTTACAACACAGAAAAAACAATTAAAAAATGCGACCAAGGCTGGTTGTACACATGGAGTAAGGTTATGGATGAGGTACAAGTAGAACGAATTCTACAAAATCCAAAATTCAAAGAAATGGTAAGCCGTAAAAGTAAATTGAGCTGGACATTGACCATTATTATGTTGGTGATCTATGTCGGTTTTATGCTACTTGTCGGTTACAACAAAGAGTTCTTAATGAGTTCTTTTAGTGGTGGAGTAACGACTTGGGGGATTCCTCTTGGTCTTGGCATCATCGTTCTGTCTTTTGTGTTATGTGGCGTGTATTCCTATATTGCCAACAATTCATTTGACCAGCTTAATGCAGAAGCAATGAAAGAAGTTGAAGCGATTACGCATCAAAGCAGCACTTCTTCTCAATCTAATGCAACTCACGGATGAGGATATGCGGATGAACTGGACTTCTCTAAAAAATAAAGCATTACTTGCATCAGCAGCATTTAGCTCAACGGTTGCTATGGCAAGCCCAGATTTGGGTGCAGCCGAACAGCAGGCAACCAACTGGCATGCGATTATCATGTTTGTAATCTTTGTTGGTTTAACCCTGTTTATTACCAAATGGGCAGCAAAACAAACCACAAGTGCACAAGATTTCTATACCGCAGGTGGTGGGATTAGTGGTTTCCAAAATGGTTTAGCCATTGCGGGTGACTATATGTCAGCAGCATCATTCTTGGGTATTTCAGCACTTGTGTTTAGCTCAGGTTTTGATGGCTTGCTCTATTCACTTGGTTTCATGGTCGGTTGGCCAATCGTATTGTTCCTTGTTGCTGAACGTTTACGTAACTTAGGTAAATACAACTTATCTGACGTGGTTTCATTCCGCTTGGAAGAAAAGCCAGTTCGTACCTTGGCAGCATTTAGCTCATTGGTTGTGGTTGCTTTCTATCTCATCGCACAAATGGTGGGTGCAGGTCAGCTGATTAAACTTCTGTTCGGTCTAAACTATAACATCGCTGTTGTTGTGGTTGGTTTACTGATGATGGCTTATGTAATCTTCGGTGGCATGTTGGCAACAACTTGGGTACAGATTATTAAAGCGGTCATGCTATTGAGTGGTGCAACCTTCATGGCGTTCATGGTAATGAACTCTGTTGGTTTCAGCTTTAGCAACATGTTTACTAAATCAATCGAAGTCTATGGTGAAGTGCGTAGCATTAGCTTTGAAGATGCCGCTAAAATTATGGGACCAGGTAAACTGGCTGCAAACCCAATTGATGCGCTTTCTCTTGGCTTGGCATTGATGTTTGGTACAGCAGGTCTTCCACATATCTTGATGCGTTTCTTCACTGTTAAAGATGCAAAAGAAGCACGTAAATCAGTTGTGGTTGCAACAGGCTTCATCGGTTACTTCTACTTACTCACATTCATTATCGGTTTTGGTGCGATCTTGTTCGTATCAAACAACCCTCAATTCCTTGATGCTGCAAAAATGGCAGTGACAGGTAAACTTGAGTTGGTGGGTGGTAACAACATGGCTGCGGTGCATTTAAGTGATGCAGTAGGCGGCGACATGTTCATGGGCTTTATCTCAGCAGTAGCATTCGCAACGATTCTTGCAGTGGTTGCAGGTTTAACCCTCTCAGGTGCTTCAGCGATTTCTCATGACTTGTATGCAAACGTGTTCAAAAAAGGTCAAACAACCCCTGAATCTGAACTTCGCATGTCAAAGATTGCAACACTTGGTCTTGCAATCTTTGCAATGATCTTGGGTGTTTTATTTGAAAAACAAAACGTTGCATTCATGGTCGGCTTGGCATTCTCTGTTGCTTGCTGTGCAAACTTCCCAGTACTTGTATTGTCAATGTTTTGGAAAGGTTTAACTACACGTGGTGCGGTGATTGGTGGTGTGATTGGTTTGGCAACAGCCGTGATTATGATTGTGTTATCGAAAGCAGTTTGGGTCGATACACTTAAAATCTCTGATACGCCAATCAACCCATTAAATGGTCCAGCAATCGTTGCAATGCCATTATCATTCCTTTGCTGCTGGTTCTTCTCTGTAACAGACAAGTCAGCGCGTGCAGAAAAAGAACGTAAAGCATTCGACGCTCAATATGTTCGCTCAATGACAGGGATTGGCGCATCAGGTGCATCTGATCACTAATCTGTAAGTTGAAATAAAAAAGCTCCGTCAGGGGCTTTTTTTAATGTCTAAATAATACACAAATTAGGCAATGTGCTTCATCAATAAAAAATGCTAGAATAGCGCGCCTATCTTCTTTAGCTATCTATAGTTGTTTCTCATGACTACCAATACCCAAATTACTGAAGATCGTATCCTGATTTTGGATTTCGGTTCGCAATATAGCCAATTGATTGCACGTCGTGTACGTGAAGCAGGCGTATATTCTGAAATGTATGCGTTTGATATGTCTGAGGAAGACATTCGTGCATTTAAACCCAACGGCATTATCTTGTCGGGTGGTCCTGAAAGTGTTCATGAAGAAGGTAGTCCACGTGCACCTCAAGTTGTGTTTGAACTAGGTGTTCCTGTTCTTGGCATTTGCTATGGTTTACAAACCATGTCTGAACAGTTGGGTGGTAAAGTTGAACCAGGTACTGTTCACGAATTTGGTTATGCTGAAGTTGATATTTTAGTTCGTGACCAGTTGATTGGTCACTTACAAGATAAAGAAAACCAATTGCATGTGTGGATGAGCCACGGTGACAAAGTCAGTGCGATTCCAGAAGGTTTTACCGTTACAGCAAGCACGCCAAGCTGTCCTTTTGCAGCAGTAAGCGATGAAACACGTCGTTTCTATGGTGTACAGTTCCACCCTGAAGTGACACACACTGCAAAAGGTGCGGAACTTCTTTCTAACTTTGTACATAAAATCTGTGGTTGCCGTGGTCTTTGGACACCAGAACACATTATCGACTTACGCGTAGAACAACTTCGCGCACAAATTGGTGATGAGAAAGTTCTTCTTGGTTTGTCTGGCGGCGTTGACTCATCTGTTGTTGCTGCGCTTTTACATAAAGCGATTGGTGACCAGTTAACATGTGTATTTGTAGACAATGGCTTGCTTCGTTTAAACGAAGGCGATCAAGTGATGCAAATGTTTGCTGACAACATGGGGATCCGCGTAATCCGCGCAGATGCTGAAGAACGTTTCTTGACAGCGTTGGCGGGTGAAGTTGATCCTGAGAAAAAACGTAAAATCATTGGTCGTGAATTCATCGAAGTATTTGCCGAAGAAGCACGTAAACTTGATGGCGTGAAATTCTTGGCACAAGGGACAATTTACCCTGACGTGATCGAATCTGCTGCAAGCAAACAAGGTAAAGCACACGTGATTAAATCACACCATAATGTGGGTGGTTTACCAGAAGATTTAGCATTTGACTTGGTTGAGCCATTACGTGACTTGTTCAAAGATGAAGTGCGTAAATTGGGTACAACTTTAGGCTTGCCACACAGCATGATCTACCGTCATCCATTCCCAGGTCCAGGTTTGGGCGTGCGTATTTTGGGTGAAGTGAAAAAAGAATATGCCGATATTCTTCGCCTTGCAGATGACATCTTTATGCAAGAACTTCGCGACAGTGGTTGGTACGACAAAACTGCGCAAGCATTTGCAGTATTCCAACCTGTGAAATCTGTGGGTGTAGTCGGTGATGGTCGCCGTTATGCATGGGTTGTTGCACTTCGTGCTGTTGAAACCGTTGACTTTATGACAGCTCGTTTTGCTCACTTGCCATATGAGTTGGTGGACAAGATTTCTACACGTATCATGAATGAAATCAAAGATGTATCACGTGTTGTTTATGACGTGTCATCTAAACCACCTGCAACAATTGAATGGGAGTAATTCAGGGATTTCAAGAAGTGAAACTTCTTGCCTGAATTACGCCAAGAGCTGTGCTCGCGGCAGTTGGGATTTCAAAATGCAACGCATTTTTCTGATTTTACGCCAAAGGCTATGACTGCGGCAGAATAGAAAGTTTTGAGAAGAAGGACGCGTAAGCGTCCTTTTTTATGGATGATATGATTTATTCTTTGATTCTTAAAATAAAAAAAGCTGGCATTAACGCCAGCAGATGAAATATATTTAATTTAAATCACAAAACTCACAGGCACTTTTAGATTATTAATGGCTGTGTAAATTTCAGAAATACTCTGACAAACAATCAATTTAGCACGATGTTGTGGTGGCAAGAAACCTTCCTGCACCGCATGGTCAAGCTGAGCAATCAGGGCGTTATAAAAACCATTGACGTTATATAAAATCATTGGTTTTTGATGTTGGTTGAGCTGTCCCCAAGTGGCAATTTCTAAAATTTCTTCAAATGTACCTAAACCACCAGGTAGCGCAATAAAGGCGCTGGCACGCTCAGCCATCATCGCTTTACGTTCATGCATTGTTTCAACAACATGCAGTTCAGTCAGTTGGTTATGCGCAGATTCATAATCCAGCATAAATTCAGGGATGACACCAACGACTTCACCACCATGTTCAAGTACAGTATCTGCAACCTGACCCATTAAACCAATACTGGCGCCACCATAAACGATGCCAAAACCATGCTGTGCTAAGCCTTGAGCCAACTGAATGGCACTTTCTAAATAAATAGCTTTATTACCCACACGAGAACCACAGTACAGTGCAATCAGAGCTTGGGTTGTTTTTACTTTTAAATCTTTATTCATATCGACGACACTATTCATCTTTTTTTCTCACCTTATCACGTTTTCTCAATTTAGATTAAGCAAGAAATATGACAATTGTATGCGAAAGCTATTGTATTTTTAGCGTATTTTGTAAATCTTCTGGCTGTTTTGAATCTTGAAAGATCATTTGCAAAGAAATGCAGATAAAAACACAAAATTGCTGAAAAACTCTCGCGAAAAGTGGATAAAAAATGATGAATTTCTAAAAAATCTTGCCTATACTGAAAATTCGATTCACAACATATAGATCAACATGGGTAGTGGTTGTAGGCACTCGAACAATTTTTTAATCATTCAAACTTCGGACTGCATTTCAGTTCCATTTTTCTTTTTGACTCAAGTTCACTGTTCAGTCAAAGCTTTCTTCGGGGAGTGTGATCAATGATTTTCGAATGGATGTCTGATCCCTCTGCATGGGTAGGTTTGGCAACATTGGTCATTCTTGAGGTCGTCCTCGGGATTGATAACTTAGTTTTTATTGCTGTTTTGTCAGAAAAGTTGCCTCCAGAGCAACGTGGTAAAGCACGAGTGATTGGCTTAATGCTAGCACTGTGTATGCGTATGGTGTTGTTGGCATCCATTGCTTGGATTGTCACTTTAGATGAACCCTTATTTCACATTTTAGGGCATCCATTCTCAGGGCATAACCTAATCTTGTTGTTTGGTGGTGTGTTTTTATTATTTAAAGGCACGATGGAACTTCATGAACGGATTGAAGGCAAACAACATCTAAAAGAAGAAAACCCTGTGCATGCCGCATTTTGGGTGGTGATTGCTCAGATTGTGGTGCTTGATGCTGTATTCTCACTCGACAGTGTGATTACCGCGGTCGGAATGGTGAAGCATCTTTCCGTCATGATGATTGCTGTAGTGATTGCTGTTGGTGTCATGCTTTGGGCATCGAAGCCACTCATGGACTTTGTCAATAAACATCCAACCGTCGTGATTTTATGTTTGGGCTTCTTGATGATGATTGGTTTCTCTTTGGTGGTGGAAGGCTTTAATTTCCATATTCCAAAAGGTTACTTATATGCCGCGATCGGTTTCTCAGTATTAATTGAAGCAATTAATCAAGTGACACGTCGTAATCAAGAGCGAACAGTGACAACGACCGATTTACGTTATCGGACGGCTTCTGCTGTGATGCGAATGTTAGGAAGCAAGTCCAATTCAAATAACAATGAAACCGCATCTGATCATCAGGATGTATTGGCAACACATGCTTTTGCTGAAGAAATGTTTGATGATCAAAATAGCGCTTATCACAGTGTGATGGTTCAGGGCGTATTAGGTTTGGCAGAACGTCCTGTGAAGTCTGTCATGACCCCACGTCCTGAATTGGAATGGGTGGATTTGGACGATAGTCCAGAGCGTATTAAAGAACGTCTGACTCAAATGACGCATTCGCGTTTAGTGTTCGCACATGGCGAGTTGGACAATTTGGCGGGTATTGCGTTAACCCATAAAATTTTGAATGAGTACATCGAAACAGGCAAACTCAACTTTACCGATCATTTACGTGAGCCAATGATTGTGCATGAAAATGCGCATGTTTTGATGGTCATGGAACAATTACGCCAAGCGCCTTTACAAATGGCAATTGTCCTCAATGAATATGGTTCGATTGAAGGGATTGTCACCCCAATTGATATTTTAGAAGCCATTGCAGGTGAGTTCCCAGATGAAGACGAAATGCAGGCTGCGGCTGAAAGTCTGGAAGATGGCTCGTTGATGATTGATGGTTCAACCGATATTCGTCATATTTCCTTATTGCTTGGGCGTGACTTGGTCGATGAAAGTGAAGAATATTCAACACTTTCGGGTTATCTGTTGTTGCATTTAGGACGTTTGCCTGAAAATGGCGATGTGGTTGAAGCCGATGGTTATAGCTTTGAAATCGTGACGATGGATGGGCATAAAATCGAAAAAGTACATATCGTGCCAAAAGCTCAACCTGAAGAAACATCTTAAGTCTGATTTTGCTAAAATAGCCCTTTAACATGAGGGCTATTTTTATGAGCGAACAAACATGCCCGTGTGGTTATGGTGAATACGCCAGTTGTTGCCAACCGCTACATCAAGGAAGGATAGCAGCACAAAGCGCAGCGCAGCTCATGCGCTCACGTTACAGTGCATTTGCCAAACATCAGATTGATTATATTGTCAAAACAACAGCTTTAGGTCAGCAACAGCAGCTTGACCGTGCTGCCTTGGATGCATGGAGCCGACATAATCAGTGGCAACAACTGGAAATTATCAATAGCCTGCCCAAAGTCGATAAAACCCATGCCATGGTGGAATTCAAAGCGTATTATTTCAATGGTCAGGAACAGCAAATCCACCATGAAAAATCCTATTTTGTCTTTCATGCCGAACAGTGGTTTTTCCTTGATCCTACCCTTGAGCAAAGTCCAAGCATGAAGCAAGCGTGTATCTGTGGCTCAGGCAAAAAATTTAAACATTGTTGTGCAGCTTTTCTTTAATATGTACGCCTGTTTAAGTGGTTAAAAGGTTTCGGAAATGTTGCTCACGGTTATTTATATTATTGCGATTACCGCCGAAGCCATGACGGGAGCATTGTCTGCGGGCAGACGTAGTATGGACTGGTTTGGGGTGATTCTGATCGCCTGCGTCACTGCATTGGGTGGCGGGTCTGTCCGTGATGTCTTGTTGGGGCATTATCCCTTGGGTTGGGTAAAACATCCTGAATATTTGGTACTGACTTGCTGTGCAGCATTGCTCACGATTTTTATTGCCAAATGGATGAAACATCTTCGTTCTGTATTCTTATTGCTTGATGCACTTGGCTTAATTGCCTTTACCATTATTGGTTGTCAGATTGCCATTCAGATGGGGCATGGCTTTGTGGTCGCTTCTGTAGCAGGTGTTTTAACGGGTGTATCTGGTGGTATTTTAAGGGATATTTTATGTAATGATATTCCGTTAGTATTCCGCCGTGAGCTTTACGCCAGTATTTCTTTTGTCGCTGTTGTGTGTTATTGGCTGTGTAATATCCTCAACTTGACACTGGAAACCACCATTGTCATTACCCTGATTTTTGGTTTCAGCCTACGGGTTATTGCCATTTATTTTGGTCTGGAAATGCCAAAATTCATTTATAAAGAAGATGATGGACACTCAGCATCATCAATTGATGAATAAAGTATTGTTCAGATCGGTTTTATGTTTTTTGAATCACTTATTGCTTAATTTGAGAACAGCTTATGGATCTGGTATCTCGTGTACAACGCTTACCGATAGGTCGCTTTCACTATAATTTGCTTGGGATTGTCGGTTTGGGGTGGATGTTCGATGCGATGGATACAGGCATCATCGCATTTATTATGACCAAACTGGTGCATGACTGGGGGCTGACTCCTGTAGAAAGTGGCTGGATTGTCAGTATTGGTTTTGTCGGTATGGCAATTGGTGCGGTCTTTTCAGGCGCATTGGCCGATCGTTTTGGTCGTAAGAATGTCTTTGCTAGCACCATGGTGCTTTATAGTATTGCGACAGCCTTGTGTGCTTTTGCGCCGAATCTCACGGTACTTTTAGTCTGCCGCTTTTTGGTCGGTTTAGGACTTGGCGGTCAGCTTCCAGTTGCCGTGACTTTAGTTAGTGAATATATTCCTGCTCAAGTGCGTGGTCGTTTTATTGTTCTTCTAGAAAGTTTTTGGGGATTAGGCTGGCTAGTTGCAGCATTGGTGTCCTATTTTCTGATTCCACATTTCGGCTGGCATATTGCCTTTTTGATTGGCGGTTTACCGCTGTTCTATGTCTGGGTTGTTTTAACCAAAGTTCCTGAATCTGTTCCGTATTTGATTAATCGTAATCGAATTGTAGAAGCACATCAGCTTATTCAGAAGTTGGAACAGCAGGCAGGGGTTGAGGTGATTCAAGAGATTGAGGTATTGCCTGTTGCCCATCAACAGAAAGTATCTTTTCAACAATTATGGCAAAAACCGTTTGTACGCCGTACCTTAATGCTGTGGCTGATTTGGTTTGGGATCGTATTTTCCTACTACGGTATTTTTACGTGGTTGCCGAGCCTGTTAGTCAAGCAAGGCTATGATATTGTGAAATCTTTTGAATATGTTTTATTCATGATTTTGGCACAACTGCCTGGTTATATCGTGGCATCGTGGTTGGTTGAAAAACTGGGACGTAAAGCGACCCTAGCAGGTTTTATCGGATTCTGTGCGGTGTCAGCCTACTTTTTTGGACAGTCCAATAGTGACAGCAGCATCATGTTTTGGGGTTGCCTAATGTCATTCTTTAACTTGGGGGCATGGGGTGTTTTATACACTTATACGCCTGAGCAATATCCAACTAATATTCGGGCATTTGGTTCAGGTTGGGCAGCAGCAGTTGGAAGAATTGGCGGCATTGTCGCACCAATGGTGGTGACAAGCTTAATGGTTGCGCCAGATGCTTTTCATCATGTCTTTATGATGTTTACTGTGGTGTTACTGGCAGTTGCAGCCGTGATCGTCATTCTTGGGGAAGAAACTCAAGGTAAAACGCTCGAATCAATCGGATTATAAGGATGAGTCGAGTGGAGCGTAACGATGTGCTTCAGCATGTCGTTACATTTCAATATTTGATTCAAATTCAGATAAAGCGTAGAAAAAAACAACGAGATCAAAGGGTTTTATTTACGTTTCGCTTACGATCTTGTTAAATAGCAATATTCACATTTTTATTCATCTTAGCTCTCAGATAGGTTCAATATTTTTATGACCAATCTTGCGCATCATGCGACAGAAAACCGCTCCGTAGCAGAGTTTACCGAACAAGCCTACTTAAATTATGCCATGTACGTGATTATGGATCGTGCATTGCCACATATTAGTGATGGTTTAAAACCTGTACAGCGTCGTATCGTGTATGCCATGAGTGAGCTAGGCTTGAAGCATAGTGGCAAACCGAAAAAATCTGCACGTACTGTGGGTGACGTCCTCGGTAAATACCATCCGCATGGTGACTCAGCATGTTATGAAGCCATGGTGCTGATGGCACAGCCATTTAGTTATCGTTATCCGTTTATTGAAGGGCAAGGCAACTGGGGTTCACCTGATGATCCGAAGTCTTTCGCTGCGATGCGTTATACCGAAGCCAAATTATCACAGTTTAGTGAATTACTCCTGTCTGAACTTGGGCAGGGCACATGTGACTGGCAGGACAACTTTGATGGCTCGCTCAAAGAGCCAATTAACCTGCCTGCACGTGTACCGAATATTTTGCTCAATGGTACGACAGGGATTGCGGTAGGAATGGCAACTGACATTCCACCCCACAATTTACGTGAAGTAATTAAAGGCACTATTGCCCTGATTCGTAACCCGAATCTGACCGATGAAAAAGTTGCCGAATATATTCCGGGTCCTGACCTACCGACCAAAGCCGAAATTATTACCCCACCAGATGAATTATTAAAAATCCAAACTTCTGGTCGTGGCAGTTATCGTATGCGTGCCGTGTATACGATTGAAAAAAATGAAATCGTGATCACTGATTTGCCGTATCAGGTGTCAGGTTCAAAAGTGGTCACGCAAATCGCTGACCAAATGCTAGCGAAAAAATTACCTTTGGTGTCCGACATTCGCGATGAATCGGATCACCAGAACCCAACCCGTTTGGTGATTGTGCTACGTTCGAACCGTGTCGATGCTGAACAGGTGATGAGCCATTTGTTTGCAACGACAGATCTGGAATCGAGCTATCGGGTCAATTTAAACATGATTGGGGCGGATGGTCGTCCACAGGTCAAATCGATTCGTAAAATCCTGTTGGAATGGATCGAAATCCGTAAAGCAACCGTGACACGCCGTTTGCAATATCACCTGAATAAAATCGAAAAGCGCCTGCATATTTTGGCTGGCTTGCTGATTGCATATCTAGATATTGATACCGTCATTCAAATTATTCGTGATGCCGATCAGCCGAAAGTAGCGCTTATGGAGCAGCTCAATGTCGATGAAATTCAGGCCGAAGCCATTCTTGAACTGAAATTACGTCAATTGGCAAAACTTGAAGAAATGCAAATTCGCCAAGAGCAGGACGAACTTTCTGCCAAAGCTGCGATTATTCGAGAGCAATTGGCGAATCCTGAGTCATTGAAAAACCTCGTGATTAATGAACTTAAGGAAGATGCGAAAAAATTTGGTGATGAGCGTCGTTCTGCCATTGTGCAACGTGCAGAAGCCGTGCAAATTAAAGAACAAGACTTGATGCCTGCCGAAGCAGTTACGGTGGTTTTGTCAGAGGCAGGTTGGATTCGTGCTGCAAAAGGTGCAGAGGTCGATGCAGAAAAGCTGAATTACCGCGCAGGCGATCAGTACTTAAGTCATGCTGTCGGTAAGAGCAATCAGCGGGTTTATATTCTCGATCAGACAGGGCGTAGTTATGCTTTGCCAATCAATAGCTTGCCATCGGCACGGGGGTTGGGTGATCCGTTAAGCTCAAAACTTGCCCCTGCTAATGGGGTTGCATTTACGCAAGTCTTGATTGCGGATGATCAGCAAGAGTTATTGGCTGCAAGCAATGCAGGCTATGGATTTAAAACCCAAGCCCATGCACTCGATACCAATGCCAAAGCAGGTAAGGCTTTCTTGACAGTTCCTGATCAGGCACAAGTTTTGCCACTCATGGACATTCAACAAAACAGTCATGTTGCTTTGCTAAGCTCAGCAGGGCGCGTCCTGATTGTTGACTTACAAGAGTTACCTGTTTTAAATAAAGGTAAAGGAAATAAACTGATACAACTTCAAGACAATGAAATTGTTGTAGATATGCAATTATTAAATTTATCTGATGTACTTCAGGTCGTTGCGGGACAACAACAATTGAAACTCAAAGGCGATGACTTACAAAAATATCTTGGAAAACGTGGCACAAAAGGGCAACTTCTACCACGTGGTTATCAAAAAGCAAATAAACTCATAGTTCAGACATTGATCTAGTAAGCCAATTTTGAAATACGTTATATATGCTATTGTGGAAGCAAAAGCGCGTTGGGCATAACAAACTCAACAATCAGCCGCATAGCATACAACGCGATCAGATAGGATTATAGATTGGAGATTAAAAGCATTATGGAAAAAATTTGGATTGATGAATACAAAAAAACTGGTATTCCCGAAGTGGTTGAATTGCCATCCGAAAATACTTCCTTAATTGATGTTTTTGAACGTAATTTTCAAAAATATGGCTCTCGAGATGCTTTTATTTTCATGGATAAAACCATTTCTTATGCCGATGTTGATCGTGAAAGTAAGAAATTTGCCTGCTATTTACAAAGCTTAGGCTTGGCGAAAGGCTCACGCGTTGCAGTGATGATGCCGAACGTCTTTCAATACCCGATTGTCAGTTTAGGGATTTTCCGTGCAGGATTGATTTTGGTCAATGTCAATCCACTGTATACAGCACGTGAACTTGAACATCAGCTCAATGATGCTGGCGCAGAAGTTTTGGTGATTATTGAAAACTTTGCTTCGGTTTATCAGAAAATTATTGGTCATACGCCAGTCAAACATGTGGTTGTGGCATCGGTTGGCGATATGCTGGGACTCGTGAAAGGTAACTTGGTCAACTTTGTTTTACGTAAAGTGCGTAAACAAATTCCTGACTGGGATATTCCAGGTCATGTACGTTTCAATACGGCATTGCATAAAGTCAGCCCAAGTCAATATAAACGCCCAATGGTGACCATGAGTGATACGGCTGTATTGCAATATACGGGTGGTACAACAGGGGTGTCGAAAGGTGCAGAACTGACGCATCGCAACCTGATTGCCAATATGCTGCAATGTGACACCATGTTCCAAAGTAAATTTGGCAAAGATTCACAAGAAGTTGAGCGCTTGGTCTGTGCTTTACCGCTTTATCATATCTTTGCGTTTACTGTATGCGAACTTTACGGGATGTATAAAGGGTTCAGTAACTTGCTGATTCCAAATCCACGTGATTTGCCTGCACTGACCAAAGAGCTATCTAAGTTTAAACCTACGATTTTCCCTGCGGTAAATACGCTATTTAATGCTCTAGTGAATAATGATGGTTTCCGTCAACTCGATCATAGCCAAATGAAACTGGCGCTTGGTGGTGGTATGGCAGTGTTGCCATCGACTGCGGAAGCGTGGAAAAAGTTGACAGGAATTATTATTCATGAAGGGTATGGTTTGTCAGAAACCTCTCCTGTGGCAACCTTTAACCCGCCTGCATCTTCAGAGTTCAGTGGAACAATCGGGATTCCATTACCTGCAACTGAGGTGGCAATTTTAGATGATGATGGCAACCAAGTTGCATTAGGTGAACAAGGCGAGATTTCGATTCGTGGCCCACAGGTCATGAAGGGCTATTGGAACCGCCCAGATGAAACGGCAAAAACCATGACAGCAGATGGCTTCTTCCGTACAGGTGATATTGGTGTGATGAATGATCGCGGTTTTATTAAAATCGTAGATCGTAAAAAAGACATGATTTTGGTGTCGGGCTTTAACGTTTATCCTGCTGAAATTGAGGAAGTTGTTGCCAAACATCCAAAAGTTTTGGAAGTTGCAGCGATTGGTGTAGCTGATGAAAAATCGGGTGAAGTGCCAAAACTCTTTGTCGTGAAGAAAGATCCAAGTCTAACTACAGAAGAGCTATTGGCTTATGCAAAAGACAACTTGACAGGTTACAAACGTCCACGTTATGTGGAATTTATGGATGAATTGCCTAAATCTAATGTCGGTAAAATCTTGCGTAAAGACTTGCGTAATAAAACCAAATAGCACATTTTCCTGTTGAAAATAAGACCGAAATTTCGGTCTTATTTTTTGGATTGCAGCATGAATTTGTCTAAATAAGGACGTGCCATATAAATAATAATCAGGAAAGGGAGCATGCCGACCATTTGCAGGCGTAGATTTTTAAGCTGTAATGTTCCAAAGGTCAGATAATTATCAATCACACAGTATAACGCCGTTAAAACGAGCCAGAGCCAAATTGACCAACGTTTAATGCCAACTGCATAAAAGGCAACGGTGAGCATGATCAATGTGCCGAGCGTTGATTGCCATGTCATATTGGCACAAATCGTGGTAATCAGTAAGGACATGATCGGTAGAACAATTTTGAGAATGCGATCAACACGTTTTTGGGCGAGGGCTTGTTGAGAGAGAGCATCTAACAGAGTTTGTTGATCTTGATCGACCATTCGTGTGTCCACATTTGTATAATAGAAAGCTCTATATTTAACAAAAAAAATCATAGAAAAGCCATGCTATGATGTGGACTTGTCTAATTTCAATAAGAGAAAACATTCATGCAAAGCATAAGCGGGATTATTTATCTAATTTTGACTGCATGTTTATTGCCTTATGTATTTGCCTTTATTGCTAAAGCCGCAGGTGGATATAAATTAAAAGATAATCAGAATCCACGTGAATTTTTAGCCAAAACCACAGGATTAGCCGCTAGAGCCAATGCCGCTCAGCAAAATAGCTTTGAAAGTTTACCGTTATTTTTAACCTCAGTTCTTATGGCTGAATATATGGTGATGAATCAGGGCATGATCATGACTTTAGGGATCGCTTATATTGTTCTGCGTGTTTTGTATGGTATTTGCTATTTGGCAAACTGGGCAACGCTACGTTCGATTATCTGGTTTTTTTCGATGGTTTGTCCGATTTTATTGTTGATATTTACGCTTCGCCTACTGTAAGCCTGTTGAATATTTTTCCCATCAAATCATGTGCCATGTATAATTGTGCGCATGATAAAACTTGAGTTCTATGCTCAATTTTTTCAATTTGTTTCTATTTAAAGAGTATTGTCATGAGCTACAATAATATCCCTGCTGGTAAAGATGCACCAAATGATATCTATGTGATCATTGAAATCCCAGCAAATGCTGCACCAATTAAGTACGAAATCGACAAAGATTCAGATGCATTGTTTGTAGACCGTTTCATGGGTACAGCAATGTTCTACCCAGCAAACTATGGTTATGTGCCAAATACGTTGTCTGAAGATGGCGATCCATTAGACGTATTAGTGGTAACTCCACATCCAGTGGCTGCAGGTTCTGTGATTCGTTGCCGTCCTGTTGGTAAATTGAACATGGAAGATGACGGTGGTATCGATGCGAAATTGATCGCTGTACCACACGACAAATTGTCTCCTTTGTACAAAGACATTCAAGAATATACAGATCTTCCAAAATTATTGATCAGCCAAGTTGAACATTTCTTTGCACACTACAAAGATTTAGAGCCTGGTAAATGGGTCAAAATCTCAGGTTGGGAAGGTGCAGATGTTGCAAAAGCTGAAGTTGTGAAAGCGATTGAAGCGGCTAAAAAATAAGTGATTTGTGCTCATTAATATGAGCACATTGATTTTATTTTTCTGCATAAAAAAACCTACACTTCAAAGTGTAGGTTTTTTGTTTTCTAGATCATCAAAGATGATTAGAAGAATTTAACAGGAATGTCTAGGAAGATACGAGTTTCGTTAGTATCAGCCATATAGTAATCATCGGCATAAGCTTGGCTATTGCGATAAATTGATTCGCGTAGACGTAAGCTCACACCTTTCGCAAAACCAGATTGAACTGTGTATTTAAGTTGGTTAAAGAATTCGCTTTCTTTCGCCTTTTGAGTAGTTACAGTATTGATATCCCAACCATATACATAAGCTGTTGTAAATGATAAGCCAGGAACACCAAATGCACCTAGGTCAACATTATATTGAGCTTGTACAGACTTTTCACCACGACCATTAAAGTCTGAAAGGTATGAGTTTGGCAAATAGATACTTTGGAAACCGTCTGCATTTTCACCATAAGCATAGCCTGAGTTACCAGTACTTTGTTGGTAAGCCAACATTACGCTATGCGGACCTTTGTTATAAGTTGTAGAGAACGCCCAAATGTTGTTTGAACGATCTGAAAGATCAACATTCGGTTTTGCTGAAGATACTGATGCATCTTTATCCCACTTAGTATGGTAACCACTTAGGTCATAAGTCAGTGAGCTATCAGTACTTAAAGGTTGTTTAAAGTTTACATCTACGTAATGGCGAGTTAGCTTATCTTTGCTGTCTAAACCATAGTAAGAACCAGTCAATTGGTCATTAAATTTGTATTTTGTACCCCAAACATAGGCACGTTTAAGGCTGTTACCATTACCGTCATTGTCAGTATTATAAACTTGATCAGACATTTGGTCTTTGGTGAATTTACCTGCGATCACTTCTAGGTTTTTGATTTCATGGCTCGTGATCAATGTACCCGTAAAGTATTCTGGAACATTACGTGCGGTATTGCTTGCAAGTACTGGAATATCAAGAACTTGTGTACCATAAGTTACAGTTGTATTTGAAACGCGTGCTTTGGCATAAGCACCGCCACGAAGCCATTGATCGTAGGTGTTGCCATTTGAGTCACGAGGAACCATACCATTGCCAGAATGTTTGTTGTCGCCGAGTTTTACAGAGTAATCACCAACAACACCAACAGCAACACCCACAGTACCTTGAGTAAAGCCTGACTCAGCATTTAGCATCGCAGATTGAACGGTAGAGCGGGTGTCTTTACCTGGAGCAACATTTTTTTTATCACGATCGATAAAACCAGTACGGAATAAAACCGATGCGCTTGCACCTTCAACAAAGCCTTGAGCTTCGCTTTGTTCACTTGCATATGCGGAAGAGATTAAAGTTGCCTGAATTAAAACTGCTAAGGTTAGCTTCTGTGCTTTTAGCATTGGTTTCCCCTAAAAATAAATAAACTGTTCTTTCGAGTTGATACAGAAAGTTACAAAGTGTTCTTAATCTATAATAAAAATATCATCGTTATCAACATTATTTAACGACTTTTTCACTAAAGTTTCATATGGGTTTAATATATCTCTATTTTTAAAATAAAAACTCAGAATATTTTAAGTTAAATCAGCACATCAATATTTGTAAATGATATTTGTTTTCATTTAAAACGTATAAAATGATTAATTTAAATATAAATAATATGAATTTAATTAAAATCAGAACCGAGTCAACATTATTTTCTTTCTAGATAAAAATGCACTTTTTAAAAGCAAATAAATCGGTAGAATGAACTAAAAATGCCCAAGTGAATTCCAAATCACAGCAGAATCAGGATTTGTAATGCAATAAAGTTGGCATAGCAATTGCTAATACTCAATGGGTTGAGAGAAATAACCAAAAAAATCGAATTCACTGTTTGGGGAGAAACAGCATGATGAAGAAATTACTCACTACAGCATTATTTGTATCGACATTATCAACTGCGGCTATGGCTGCAGAAGATACAACACTGGCCCAATATGGTTTTACAGTCAGTGGAAATGTCGCCTTGACTTCAGACTATCGCTGGCGCGGTCAATCTCAAACACAAAATGATCCTGCGATTCAGGGAACAGTGACCTTGGCACATAGCTCAGGTTTGTATTTCTCAGCCTTTGCATCAAATGTAGATTTTGGTGGGGATAGTGCACATTTAGAACTTGACCCAACGATTGGTTTTGCCACACCCATTACTTTAGGTTCAATCAAACCTACACTTGATTTTGGTGTTGCCTATTATAACTATCCAAGCAATAGTGATATTAATTACCCAGAATATTATGCAAAACTGATTTTTGCTGACAGCATTGTTAAAGGTGATGTATTAACGCCAAGTGTTGCCTACACCAATAAATATGGTGGTGATTCTGATGTCAGTAACTGGAACTTTAATCTTGCTTATAGCTTACCTTTTGCTGATACAGGCTTTGGTGGCGTTGCAAGCCTTGGATATAGTAAAGCAGATAAATCGATTTATGGTAATGATGACAACTTCTTTGACTGGAAAGCGGGTGTGACTTATAACTTTAAATCTGTAGCAGGGCTCACTGCGGAGTTAGATGCGGTAGGCACAAATATGGATGGTTATACTGGTGTTCTAGACCGAAGTGTAGATACAGGTGCAGTGTTTAGTTTGACAAAAACTTTCTAAACCAAAATTCGACCTCAAAATTTTCAAAACCGCTCGTTTGAGCGGTTTTTTTATGAGTGAAATTAGCTTTGAAATGGGCTTCGATACGAAAGTGCTTCAGATAAATGAACTGAAGTAATCAATTCACTTTGCGCTAAATCTGCAATGGTTCGAGCAACGCGTAAAACCCGATGATAAGCCCGAGCAGATAAATTTAAACGCTGCTGTGCCATTGCAAGCATTTTCTGTGAGTCAGGAGATAAGACTGCATAATCTTCAAGTTGTTGTGGTGAAAGGAGTTGGTTATTGAAACCTTGGCGGTTCAGTTGGAAACTATGTGCTTGCAGAACGCGTTGGCGGACACAGGCAGAACTTTCACTTCGCTCAGAGTTTTGTAAATCTTGGGCGGACAAGGGAGGTACATCAATATGTAAATCAATACGATCTAACAATGGCCCCGAAATCCGATTTTGATAGCGCTTAATGGACTCTGCTGAACATTGACAACGACTGTCCTGATTAAAAGCATAACCACATGGACAGGGATTCATGGCAGCAATCAGCTGAAACTGGGCGGGAAAAGTCATTTGCCTTGCAGCACGTGAAATCACAATTTCCTGACTTTCTAAGGGTTGGCGTAAAACCTCAAGCACTTTTCGATCAAATTCGGGCAATTCATCAAGGAAGAGCACACCAAGATGGGCAAGCGTGATTTCCCCTGGTTTGGGCTGTGAGCCTCCGCCAACCAGAGCAATTGCTGATGCTGTATGATGTGGAGCGCGAAAAGGTCGTTGACCAAATTGGTAGGGTTGATTGGCAACAGAATAAATGCTGGCAACAGTTAAACTATCATCTTGATTAAGTTGCGGTAAAATGCTGGGTAAGCGCGAAGCCAATAATGTTTTACCTGTCCCAGGTGGCCCACGAAACAAGATAGAATGCCCACCTGCTGCAGCAATTTCTAAAGCTCGTCGGGAACGAAGCTGACCTTTAATATCTGCAAGATCGGGTAAGGAATTCTCCTGACTTAGCCGACTTTGAGATGTATAACAGTCAATATGCTGTTGATCTAAAAAGTGCTGACAAACCTGTTTGAGTGAACAAGCAGGGTAAACAGCCAATTGCTCAAGTTGCCCAGCTTCTTGTGCATTATCATACGGTAATAGCAATTGATGATTGGCTTTTTTACACGCTAAAGCGATACTTAGAACCCCAGAAATGGCACGCAGTTGACCATCAAGTGCAAGCTCTCCAATCAATTCATAATTGGCAATATGTTGATCAGGAATTTGTCCAGATGCAATCAGAATACCCAGTGCAATGGGCAAGTCGAGGCGTGAGCCATCTTTGGGTAAATCTGCAGGGGCTAAATTAATGGTCAGTCTTTTTGTTGGAAACTGAAATCCGCTGTTAATAATTGCAGATCGCACACGATCTTTACTTTCACGAACAGCGGCTTCGGGTAGACCAACAATGGTTAGAGAGGGTAAGCCCTGACTGACATGAACCTCAACTTCAATGAGAGGTGCTTGAAGTCCGAGAACACCCCGTGTATAAATTTTAGCAAAAGACATATAATTTTTAGTTCCGTTTTGGTGCTTATTGTTTAATCAATTTTGTCTTTTTATGCACATTTATAGTGCTTATTTTTGTGTTTCTAGTGCACTTTCAAGCTGCTTAATTTTTTCATCTAAAATAGCTAAACGTTGATTTGCAATAGATAGTGCATTCTTTTGACGCTGTATTTCTGCTTGAGACACCAAATCCATACGAGATACAGCTTCATTGAGGAGTGCCCTTAAATTGTGCTCAATGTCTGTTTTAGGTTGGTCGATTTGCTCTAATATAGCCTGTAGCAAGGTTTCCATCATGGTGAGATCCTCATTAATACATCAAAAATTTGGAAAAGATGATGCATTTTAGCATGATGTGTTTTGCTCATCATAAGTTGAAAAAAAACTTCTTTTTTTTCTGATCTATGCACGTAAGGCGCTAAAATAGGGTATAAAGATAGCTCATGTTGAATATTCCTGTATTCCCCTAACCGCAGGAATATTGGCATGAAAATTGAACATAAAACCTTACAGCTGAACAACAAGCCGAAGGAAAACAAACATGAAGCTCGTAACTGCAATTGTGAAACCATTCAAACTGGATGATGTGCGTGAAGCACTCTCTGAAATTGGTGTTCAAGGGATCACTGTAACCGAAGTCAAAGGTTTCGGTCGTCAAAAAGGTCATACGGAACTGTACCGTGGTGCTGAGTATGTCGTTGATTTCCTGCCAAAAGTAAAAATTGAAATTGCCATTAGTGATGAAATGGTTGATTCAGTGATTGAATCCATTACCCGTGTAGCAAGCACAGGTAAAATTGGTGATGGTAAGATTTTTGTGACCAACCTAGAGCAAGTGATTCGTATTCGTACGGGCGAAACAGGTCCAGACGCAGTGTAATTTGGCACGAAGTTTGCTCAGCAGAGTTTAGCTCGCAAAAGATTAAGGTTGGGGGATACGCATGAAAAAAATAATCATGGCGCTTAGTTTATCTGGCGCACTATTAGGTGGTTCTGCTGCTTGGGCAGAAGAAGCAACGTCTTCTGCACCTGAACAAACAGCAGTTGTTGCATCGGACGCAGCAACCACAACAGCCTCTGCGGCAGCGGTGACACCCGCATCAGAGCCAGCAGCAGAAGCCGCTCCTGCACCTGCACCCGCTGCTACACCTAAGTTAGATACAGGTGATACAGCGTGGATTCTCATTTCCACAGCACTCGTTTTACTCATGACCATTCCTGGGTTGGCCTTGTTCTATGGTGGTATGGTTCGTAAAAAGAACGTACTAGCAACAATGGCTCACAGTTTTATGGCTGCAGTGATCGTCAGTATTGTGTGGGTCGTGATTGGATATACTTTAGCATTTGATTCTGGCAATGCCTTTATTGGTGGTTTTGGTAAAACCATGCTTTCAGGTATTACCACAGATGCCTTACAAGGCACAATTCCTGAAATTCTCTTCGTGATCTTCCAAATGACTTTTGCGATTATTACAGTTGCAATCATTAGTGGTTCTGTTGCAGAGCGTATGAAATTTGGTGCCTTTGTCGCATTTATTACCATTTGGGTGATCGCAGTTTATGCGCCAATTACTCACTGGGTTTGGGGTGGTGGCTGGTTAGGTGCTGATGGTGCACTTGATTTTGCAGGCGGTACAGTTGTACACATTAACTCAGGTGTTGCAGGTCTAGTTGCAGCTTATCTACTCGGTAAACGTATCGGTCTTGGTAAAGAATCCATGGCGCCACATAACCTTGTGCTTACTGTTATTGGTGCAAGTATGTTGTGGGTAGGCTGGTTCGGTTTCAATGGTGGTTCAGCTCTAGGTGCAAATGGTTCAGCGAGTTATGCACTTGTGACGACTCAAGTTGCCGCAGCCGCAGCCGCAATTTCTTGGTTATTTGTTGAAAAAATGATTCGTGGTAAAGGTTCTGTACTGGGTGCAGCCTCAGGTGCAGTAGCAGGTCTAGTTGTAATTACACCTGCTGCAGGTTATGTCACTGTAAGTGGTGCTTTAGTGATGGGCTTGATTGGTGGTGTAGTCTGCTTCTGGGGGACAACAGGTCTTAAGCGCTTACTGAAAGTTGATGATTCTTTGGATGCTTTTGGCTTACATGCGGTTGGTGGTATTGTTGGTGCGATTTTAACAGGTGTATTTGCAAGCTCATTCATCATGGGTTCAAAAGCGCCAACTGATCTTGCGCACCAAGTTTGGGTACAAGTTGAAGGTGTACTTGCAACAATTGCCTACAGCGGTATCTTGACTTTCGTCATCTTGAAAGTGATTGATGTTGTCATTGGTTTACGAGCAAGCAATGATGATGAACGTATGGGTCTTGACCTTAGCCAACATGGCGAACGTATCGAATAATCGGATCTGATGCCTAAAAAAACAGCCTAATTAGGGCTGTTTTTTTATTTCAAACACAACATTTAGTATCTGAAATATTTTTGATACACTAGAGCCACTGTTTTACTTGATTTTGAGTGTAATGCACTGTCCCTTTTGTAATGTTGCCGATAGCAAAGTGATTGACTCCCGTTTAGCTGCGGAAGGTAGTCAAATTCGTCGTCGCCGTGAATGCCCAAGTTGTGGTGAACGTTTTACGACATTTGAAAGTTATGAAGTTGTCATGCCACGCGTGATTAAATCGAATGGTAAAAATGAGCCATTCGATGAAGCGAAACTGCGCCGTTCACTCATGCATGCATTACAAAAACGTCCTGTTACACAAGAACAAATAGAAACGGTGCTGAGTGATATTCAAATTAAAATTCGCCGCTTAGGTGAGCGAGATGTCAGTTCACGAACGATTGGTGAGATCGTGATGCAGGCTCTTTTCGGTTTGGATCATGTTGCTTATGTTCGCTTTGCTTCGGTTTATCAAGATTTCCAAGATGTAGAGGCTTTTCGTCAGCATATTGAATTGATGCAACAACGAGAACATTAAAACAACATGTCAAAATTCTCCTCTCAAGATCGCATATATATGCAGCAAGCCATTCAGCTTGCAAAACAAGGTGTGTACAGTACCAAACCTAATCCGAATGTCGGTTGTATATTGGTCAGAGATGGTCAGGTGATCGGTCAGGGATTTCATCCACGCGCTGGTCAGCCCCATGCAGAAGTTTTTGCTTTGCGTCAGGCTGCTGAACAAGCACAAGGTGCAACGGCTTATGTGACTCTTGAACCTTGTGCACACTATGGTCGTACGCCGCCATGTGCAGAAGCCTTGGTCAAAGCTCAAGTGAAAAAAGTCATTATTGCCTGCTTAGATCCAAATCCATTGGTGGCAGGTAAAGGCGTAGAAATCTTAAAAGTTGCGGGTATTGAGGTTGAATCTGGGCTTTGTGAAGTGGAAGCGGCTGCTTTAAATCGTGGATTTTTAAAAGCGATGGCGACCCAAATGCCTTATGTTCGCCTGAAAGTTGCAGCCAGTTTAGATGGTCGCACAGCGATGGCATCGGGTGAGTCGAAGTGGATTACAGGCTCTACTGCACGTCAGGATGTACAGCACTGGCGAGCAATTTCGGGTGCCGTCATTACAGGAATTCAGACAGTCCTTGCAGATGATTGTCAGTTAAATGTCCGTGAGCTAGCGGATGTTGATTTAACGACAGTGGTACAACCCAAACGTATTGTGCTGGATCGACAAGGTCGATTGCCGTTGACTGCAAAGATTTTGCAACAACCAGAGACTTTAATGGTCATGGGACCTTTTCGACAAGAGCTGGCAGATTTAGGTGTTGTACAGCTTGAGGTTCAGCCTTTAGACGATTTGTTGAAGCTGTTAGTCTGTGACTACCAAATTTATGATGTATTGGTGGAAGCAGGTGCGACTTTGGCTTCTGCTTTTATTCAGCAAAACTTGGTTGATGAATATATTCATTATATTGCACCCACATTATTGGGTACTTCGGCACGCCCGATGTTTCAGGCTGATTTACAAAGCTTACATCAGCAATACCGTTTTCATATTCAAGAAATGACCCAAGTTGGGGGAGATATTCGCCTCAATTTAATCCCAGTGCAAGAGTGATTATGAGTTTAGAAACAACGCTTTATCATAAACGTCGTCATGCTGCGCGTACCACAGATGAGTATTTATTCCATCAATTGGTTCCGTATTTGGGAAACAAGCGTCGCTTATTGCATTTGATTTTAGAAGCGCTAGAAGAAACAGGAACTCTCAATCGCAAAGACAACCGTGCACCTATTTTTGCTGATTTCTTTGCGGGTAGTGGCGTGGTATCACGTTTAGCCCGTCAAAATGGCTATCGGGTGATTGCCAATGATTGGGAGCCGTATAGTCATGCTCTAAATCATGCAGTGTTATCTTGTATTGATGCACCTAAATTTAAAGAATTGGGGGGGTATCAGAAAGCAATAGATTATTTAAACCGCTTACCTTTAACTAAAGGTTGGGTGACGCATAATCTTTGTCCACGTAATGATGAAGAATATGATCCTGCGCGTGACCGATTGTTCTTTAAACGCCGTAATGGTATGCGTATTGATGCAATTCGTCAGCAAATTGCGACATGGCAAGCGCAGGGGGCAATTGATGATACTGAAATGAGTGCGCTACTTGCACCTTTGTTGTATTCGGCTAGTTTTGTCAGTAATACCAGTGGTGTATTTAAAAGTTTTCATCATGGTTGGGGCGGCAAAACCCAAACTGCACTGGAACGCATTGAGTCATTACTTTGGTTAACGCCAAGCCGTTTTTGTGAAATTGGCGATGCTAAGAACCCGATGGCAGAAATGTGGTGTGTCGATGCACAGCATTTAGCCAATCAGATGAGTGGGTTTGAGGTTGATGTGGCATATTTAGATCCACCATATAATCAACATGCCTATAGCAGTAATTATCATGTGTTAAATTCACTGACGCTTTGGGATCAGGCTGATTTGCCATCACCAGACACCAAGGGTTTTAAAAGCGGAATTGACCGTGCATGGCGCAAAGAGCGTCCAAGTTTATATAATTCATCGAAATATGCCAAAGAAGCCTATGAAACTTTACTGGCAACGATTAATGCACGCTATATTTTGACCAGTTATTCGACAGATGGAAATATTGCTGCCAAAGATTTGTTAAAGGCGAACTTGGAACGCGGTCGAGTGACCTTATTAACACAAGATGTACCGCGCTATCGCGTGAGTAAGCAACGTCAGTCAGAGCGCGCACGTGTACTGGAATTTATTGTAATTACCGATACGCACGCAAAGTCTGGGCCACCATTGCGACAATTATTGGGACAACTTTATCATTATGCGGAATTGGGCGGTGTTGATACCTCAGGGGTGAGTACCCAATTGGCATTGTGGTAAGCAAAATAAAGAGAACAAATTATGTTTACTGGAATTATTGAAAGCTTAGGTAAAGTTTCCAGCTTGCAAAATGTAGGCGGTGATGTACGGTTACGGATTCAAACTGATCTAGACATGTCCGATGTGCATTTAGGCGATTCGATTGCCACCAATGGCATTTGTTTGACGGTGATCGAGTGGGGAGAGAACTGGTATGCTGCCGATGTCTCCCGTGAAAGTTTGAACCGCAGCACATTAGGTTCATGGCAAGTTGGACAATCTGTCAATGTTGAAAAGGCAATGTTGCCGACGACCCGTTTTGGTGGGCATATTGTCAGTGGGCATGTCGATGGCATCGGTGAAATCACCTTGGTGCGTGAAGATGCACGATCACTGTATTTTGAAGTGACAGCACCTGTCGAGCTGGCTAAGTATTTGGCAGAAAAAGGTTCAGTGACAGTGGATGGAATTAGCTTAACCATCAATCATTTACGTGGCAATATTCTCAGCTTGAATTTGATTCCACATACCGCAGAGCGCACTAATATTGGTACATGGAAACAAGGTTCAAAAGTCAATCTTGAAGTAGATGTGTTGGCGCGCTATATCGAACGCTTATTACTGGGTGATAAAGCCGCAGAACAGAAACCTCAGTCGAGTATCAGCATGTCTTTTCTCGCTGAAAATGGTTTTCTAAAATAAAAAATCTCGGCGCATGCCGAGATTTTTTTAGCCTTCAGAAACTGGATGCTGTTCCAGTATATAGCGGATTTCTTCATCGGCTGCCTGCTGGATTTTCTGATTTAAATCCTGAATACTCTTTTGAATTTGTTCAATTAAGCCCTCTGCCTCAAGTTCTAAACGGATTTTAAGATTATCGAGTGCTTGCTGAATTTCAGGGCTAATCACCGTATTGGCATTGGGTTCAAAACGTAATTTAGGTGTCGGTGTATAACGTTCAGTATAGTGATGGCTTTCTTGCGAAAGTTGTTGCCGTAAGGCTTGTAATTGTTGCGTCTGTTGTTGATATTGCAGGCGTTCATCGAGTTGTAAATCATCAAGATAAGCTTGCTGTTGAGCACGTTTTTTCGCTAGAGATTGTTCAAGTGCATGTTGACGGCGAATGCGAGCTTGCTCGACCAACTCGGCTTTTAACTCGGCATAAGCATTTTCAATTCGTTCATAAGATTGTCGTTGTGCTTGTTTGTTATAGCTCAGCCAATTCTCTAGACGAACATCTGTTGCAAACAACTCACAAATACGGCTTAGATCGTCAATATAGGTTTGGCGAACAGCTTGTGGTGCATTGAGCCAACGCTTTTCAAAATCTGCTCCAACATCTAACGCCACATTTCACTCCTCAAACAACATATTACTTAAGATTATAATTTAAAAGTACGCGGCTGAATGCCCCAATCGCGATACTGTCTGAACTTGTTACGCCCCACTATTTTATTCGATTCTTGATTTTCGACAATTTCAATAATGTGTTCAAACGTGTCTTGGGGTTCAAGAGCGTGGTTTTCAAAATTGAAGATAAGCCAAGATCCATGTTCAGGCAGATGTGCAGAAATACACACAGCAGAATTGATCTGATCAATTCCGTGGGGAATAAAGCTTTGTGGATCAAATGTCCATAAAGCTTCATCGAGTAACTGTTGCTGTTCGGCTTGGCAGCAATACCACCAAATCCGTACAGGTTGTCGCAACAGTTTGCGCGATAAACGGCAAGCACTCTCGACTTGCCGTTCTACGCTATTTTCAAACAGATAAAAACTGACTTTAGTCATGTTGAACACGGTTCACAATAAACTGCATCAATAAGGGAACAGGGCGACCTGTTGAACCTTTATTCGCACCAGAAAGCCATGCTGTACCTGCAACATCTAAATGTGCCCAGCGATAGTCACGGGTAAAACGTTGCAAGAAACACGCAGCGGTAATTGCCCCGCCGTGAGGCCCACCAATATTGGCAATATCTGCAAATGGTGAATCGAGTAATTCTTGATAGTCATCCAGCACGGGCATACGCCATACACGGTCAAAGCTTTGTTCGCCTGCCTGAGTCAGCTCTTGTGCCAAGGCATCATCTGGAGAGAATAAACCACTGAGCACTTTACCGAGTGCCACCACACAAGCGCCTGTTAAAGTTGCAATATCAATCACAACCGCAGGGTTGAAACGTTGGATATAAGTCAAAGTGTCACAAAGTACCAAGCGACCTTCGGCATCGGTATTTAAGATTTCGACGGTTTGCCCACTCATGGTAGTGACGATATCCCCTGGACGGGTGGCTTGGTCAGATGGCATATTTTCTGCCGCCGCCACAGCACCGACCACATGAATGGGTAACTTCGCTTCACAGAGCGCACGCATTGTACCGAGCACAGATGCAGCACCACACATGTCGAATTTCATTTCATCCATGCCTAAGCCAGGTTTGAGTGAAATACCCCCTGTATCAAAAGTCACCCCTTTACCAACAAGAACAATCGGGGCTTGTTCTAATTCAGCTTTATATTCGAGGGTAATGATACGACCTGCACGCGCCGAACCTTTGCTGACTGCCAAGAATGCATTCATGCCTAAATCAGCAATTTGCTGCTCATCAAGCACAGTCACTTTGAGCAGATCAGGATATTCGGCAGCCAATGCTAAAGCCTGTTCTGCAAGATATTCAGGGAAACAGATATTGCCTGGACGGTTGCCAAGGTCGCGGGCAAAATTCTGTCCAGCATTGACGGCTTGAACCAGTTGAAGCTGCTCAGCATTCAGTGGAGATTGCGCTGTAATGAATTGAATTTCATCTAAAATAAATTCATTTTTCTTCGATTTAAATTCATCATAGCTATAATTGGCTTGTGTTAGGCTCAGCGCAAATAGAGAATGCCACTGTTCAGGGAGTGCCGAAATATCAATATCAATCTGTTGATACTTTTTTTGTGCAGTTTTAATAATAGTTTGTGCCAATTTCGCCAGTTGAGCTGCTTGAATTTGAGCAGCTTGACCTAGACCAACAAGGCTACAAAATGGATAATGATCATGTTGTGTAATTAAGGTTACACTTTCATTTAAGCTGGCTTTAAATTGTGTACTTGCCACAATGTTTGCGTAGTTTTCAATATGTTGTGTAGTTGGATGTTGGATCTGTTCAGCATCCACCAAGACAAATAGCGCAGTGCCTGCGTCTTGCGTGTGTTTTAAAGACAGTTTCATATGATTTTAGATGCCTATAAGTGTTTGCAGATTTTTCATGATTGCAACATTACACTGGATCAGGTTGCAATGTGCAATATTAAGTATGGGTTTTTTCTCTTGGCTATTGGGTTAAACTATTCGCCAATCGTGTTTTCATTTTTTACGGAAGCTTGCTTTGATTATTCGACGTTATCTTGTTAAGCAGGTCGTGGAGACCTCTTTGGTCGTCATTGCTTTACTGACATTAATTATGATGGGCGGTCGCTTAATCAAATATTTTGGTGTTGCTGCGCAAGGTCGTCTAGATGCCAGTGTGTTGTTTAGCATTATTGGTTATCGGCTGCCTGAATTTCTTACCTTGATTATGCCATTGGGTTTTTTTATTGGCTTAATGTTGGTCTTTGGGCGTTTGTATATCGATCATGAAATGGCAGTGCTCAATGCCAGTGGTGTAAGTCGTAACCAGTTGGCACGTTTACTTGCACCGTTAACGATTGGTTTTCTGATTTTTCAATTGGTATTGATGACATGGATATCGCCGTGGGGACTCCGCAAATTCGAGCAGCTATCGAGCACTCAGGCGGTACGGACGGGGTTTGACTTGGTACGCCCCAAAGAGTTCGTTTCCTCAGGGCCTTATACCATTTATGCCAGCAGCCTGTCTGAAGACCGTAAAAATTTACGTGATATCGTGTTTTATGAGCGTGCTACCAAAGAAAATAAACCTGATGTGGTGATTTTGGCACGCGAAGCAACCCGCGTTGAAATTCCGAATGATCCTGCAAATGTGGTCGATTTAATTGATGGTCGCCGTTATGAGATCTATCCTGGGCAGCCACGCTACACCCAAGCTGAGTTTAAAAGTTACCGTTTAAGAATTGAAAATGATAAAGAAGCAGATGTTTCTGGTGATCAAGCAGAGTCGATGCGTTTAAAACAACTCTGGGAAAAACGTCAAGATCCTGTGGTGCAAAGTGAACTGGGTTGGCGTTTATGTGTGCCATTTGCGATTGTGGTTGCATTACTCTTGGCAACAGCATTGTCTGAGGTGAATCCACGACAAGGGCGGTATTATCGTTTATTGCCTGCCATTTTAATTTTTGCCAGTTTGATTGTGGCATTAATGGCAGTCAAAACGCGTATGACCAAAGGGCAGTTGGGAATTTGGGCATATCCGACAGTGCTATTTGTCTATGCCTTTGTGACTTTATTATTTTTGCGCAAACCCAATCTTGCGCCAAAGCTAAAACTTAAATTGAGCAAGTGAGGTTAAGTGAATGTTTGCACGTCGTCTAGTCGCTAAGCATGTGACGAAAACCTCAACTTTAGCCATGTTAGGTGCTACGGGTGTTCTTACCCTATTACAGTTTTTATTCACTTATTTGGCAGAATTGAGTGAACTCAAACATGGCTATACTGCAACTCAGGCATTGGCTTATGTGTTTTGGAATACTCCAAATTATTTATATGAAATTTTACCCATTTCTGCCCTGATTGGTTCGGTCATTGGCTTAGGTACTTTGGCTTCCAACAGTGAACTGATTGTCATGCGTTCGGTTGGGATTAGTTTATGGCGTATTGTAGGTTGGGTGATTCGTTCTGCAATGTTGTTGGTGATTTTGTCATTTGCACTCAGTCAGTGGATTATTCCATATACCACTGAAAAAGCAGACAGTATCAAAAAGCATCAAACGGTTGCAGCACTCGGCGAGGTGAAAGGTTACTGGACACGTGAAGGTCAACGTTTTATCTATGTTGATTATGCCAATTCACAAGGTGCGCTGCGCAATATTCAGGTTTTAGATTTTGATGACAACTATCGATTGAAAGGTGTACTCAACGCTGAGCAAGGGCAATATAGCAGCACAGGGCAATGGAATCTGAAACAAAGTCAACAAATGCAGATCCAAGCCAATGGTGATGGGCATTTAACCCAATCGGCGCAACTGCCATTATCCTTGGCTCTACAGCCGAAATATGTGCATATGGTGACGATTGATCCTGAAGACCTTGCACCTAGTCAATTGGTTTCCTTCATGCACTATTTGTCTGAATATAGCCAAGTACCAAAAACCTATCAGTTGGCTTTCTGGAAGAAAGTGGGCATGCCATTTTCACTGATTGCCTTGGTGGTGATTGCCTGTTCATTTATTTTTGGGCCATTGCGTCAGCAGTCGATGGGTTTTCGCTTGGTCATTGCCTTATTTGTCGGGTTAGGTTTTTATTACCTACAAGACTTCTTAGGTTATGCAAGCCTAGTCTACTCACCATCGCCTGCATGGTTTGTGTTTATACCGATTGTTGTGATTTTTGTGGCGGGCGGTTATTTATTAAATCGAGCTAAATAAGTTGAAGATCAGTTACTTCTTCTAACCATCAAAAATATTGAATTGATTGAAAAGCGGTGCAAATCTTAGGTTTGTGCCGCTTTTTTATATGATGATAAGATTTTGATACTCATTGATTTATCAATCAAGACTTTATTTTGATCAACCTTAAATAAAATTTAAAAAATTGAGATTGTTTGTAATTATTTGTATATACGATTTTATAAATTATAAATATAATAATTATCATTTAACAATCGGCACCTTTTTATGCTAAAGCGTCGTTTATTACCAAGTCTATTGCCTTTGAGTTGTGCAATGACTGTTTTTGCTAATGATCAAGTCAGTACTTTACAAACCATTACCGTACAAGCGTCAAGTCCCAAGGATCGTGCAGAAAAACAATATAAAGTCGATTCTGCAAGTTCTGCGACCAAGACCAATACCACGCTGAAACATACGCCTCAGGCGGTCACTGTGGTGAGTAAAGCTGTCCTTCAGGATATACAAGCAACACGCTTGTCTGAGGCATTGGATGTTGCAGGAATCGGTCGTGCAAATAACTTTGGCGGGCAGGGTTTAACGACATTTACCTCACGCGGGTTTACCAGTGGTGAATATTATCGGAATGGTTTTCCCATTAACCGAGGTTATCCGAATGCGCCAGATAGCAGTACCATTGAGCGTGTTGAGGTTTTAAAAGGGGCTTCATCGAGTTTGTATGGTCGTGGTGATCCGGGTGGTACATTCAATGTCGTGAGTAAAACACCTCAAGCTGAGCACAAAACGGTATTGGGCTTCAATGTTGATAATGAAGGTCTGTATCGAAGCACGGTCGATACAACAGGTGCTTTGGATGATGCAGGCACTTTGACCTATCGCTTAAATCTCATGGGTGAAAATGGCGATACTTACCGAGACAATGTCGATTCAAAACGCTGGAATATTGCCCCAGTCCTTCAGTGGACACCTTCAGATCAGACCAAGGTGATTTTAGAGGCTGATTTTCTTCGCAATCAGCATCCTTTAGACCGCGGTTTTACCCATTATGATGGTCAACAAAGTTATTCATTTGACGCTAGTGACTATTGGTGGGAATCTGGAAAAGACCGCAATCGCTTATATAACAACAACGATATGCTGCAATTGCGTGTCGAACATGAGCTGAACGATGCGTGGAAACTGAATGTTGGCGCGCAATATTTAAATGGTAATCTTCATGGTTATGCGGTTGAAGCCAATGGGGTTAAAGCGGGTAGCAATGGGGCGGTGATTACCCGAAATTATAATTGGCGTAATTTGGATTGGATTGATAAAGATGTGCAAGCCAGTCTGGTGGGTGAGTTTAATTTATGGAATGTCGAACATAAACTGATGACGGGTATTGAGTTGGAGGATTATGATTATAAATCTTATATCATTCGCTCAACGGCTGATTTTGATCTCAATATTAATCAACCCTACTCGACCCAAGCACTGCCTGCTCTTGTGAATGTCACCACACATGATCGCGAACAATTACAAAGCAAAGCGATTTATGTGCAAGATCAGATTCGTTTCACAGATCGTTTCAATACGCTTATCGGTTTACGTTTTGAACACTATGATCATGATTATACCAATTTAGTGAATAGCACCTCGTGGTCAACCGAGCATAATGCTTTTATGCCCCGCATTGGTTTTACTTATGATCTAACCGATCAATTGAGTGTGTATAGCAATATTAGCAAGTCATTTAAACCCAACTCAGGTGCAGACCGAAATAATCAGGGCTTTAAGCCAGAAGAGGGTATTTCTTATGAAATCGGTTCAAAATATTCAATCTTAGACAATAAATTGTCTTTTGATACAGCCCTTTATTATGTCAAAAAGAAAAATGTCTTAACTTTAGATCCGCTAGATTCAACTAAAAGTGTTGCGGCGGGTGAAGTGACCAGTAAAGGTCTTGATTTGAGCTTGGTCGGCAGACTGACACCACAATGGAAAATTATAGGCAATTACGCATATACCGATGCGGCTGTTTCAAAAGATAATACCTTGGTGAAAGGAACACGCTTGGCGAATATTCCGCAAAATGCCTTTAATTTATTAAGTGTTTATGAATTTAAATCTGGAAAATTAAATGGACTTGGTTTGGGGTTAAACCAGCATTATGTGGGCAGTCGTAAAGGTCAAACTGCGAACAGCACCTATACAATGGCGAGTTATGCGACTACCGATTTTATTTCCTACTATGATTATAGTGCGGATATTCGCTTTAGCTTTGATATTAAAAATATTTTTAATAAAGACTATGATGAAAGCGCATTTAACCGATATGTATATCCTGGGGAGCCTCGCACTGCGAAAATTGGTGTAACCTATTCATTCTAAGTTTGGTTTTTAGATGGGTGACAGCTTCTTATGGGGAGCTGTTACACCTGAATTTAAACTTTTAAAATCAAGCTTATTGAGAAATATTTTTATTTAAAATAATGATGTTATGCACTGAGTGTAGTACTGATAAGAAAGCTTCTTTTATATAATAAAATTTTGAAAAATATGATTTTTTATTGATCTATCTAAGAATAAATAAACGCATCAGAACTGATCTGCTTATCACTATGAATTTTAGTCAATGGAGAATTGCTTAAAAATTAGGTAAAATGCGCCCACGCAATTGACTATTGAAAGAGAGCTTAAAATGACGGATGCGAAGGCAGCTAAGATTCCTCATGTGTTGGTGATTATGGATGGTGTTGGGCATCGTGAAGCGATTGAAGACAATGCTTTCTTAGCAGCAAGAACGCCAAATTTGACGGCAATGCAAGCAAAGCATCCGCATAGCTTAATTTCAGGTTCAGGTGAAGACGTTGGTCTACCTGACGGGCAAATGGGCAACTCTGAAGTTGGACACATGAACTTGGGTGCAGGTCGTGTGTTGTATCAAGACTTTACCCGCATTACTAAAGACATTCGTTCAGGTGCGTTTTTTGAACATGAAGTGTTGGTCGATGCTGTCGAAAAAGCCAAAGCGACAGGCGGTGCAGTCCACATTATGGGGCTGTTGTCTGAAGGTGGTGTGCATTCACATGAAGATCATATCGTGGCGATGTGCGAACTGGCACTAAAACGTGGTGCAAAAGTTTACTTGCATGCTTTCCTTGATGGTCGTGATACGCCTCCACGCAGCGCTGAGCCATCTTTACAAAAACTTGATGCTGTCTTTGCTCAATATCCAAATCAAGGTCGTATTGCGACCATGATTGGTCGTTACTTTGCGATGGATCGTGACAACCGTTGGGATCGTGTAGAACAAGCCTATCGTTTATTGACCGAAGGTGAGGCTGTTCGCGTTGTTGCTACAGCAACAGAAGGTCTTGCACAAGCTTATGCAGCAGATGAAAGCGATGAGTTTGTCAAAGCAACTCGCGTAGGTGATGTTGCTGCTATTCAGGATGGTGACAGCGTTGTCTTTATGAATTTCCGTGCCGACCGTGCTCGTGAATTGACCCGCGCCTTCGTGGAAAAAGACTTTACAGGATTCCAACGTAAAGCTGTGCCACAACTGGCAAAATACGTGATGCTTACCCGTTACCAAGCCAGCATTGATGCACCCGTGGCTTATATGCCTGAAGCTTTACATAACTCACTCGGCGAATACTTGTCGAATTTGGGTAAAACCCAGTTGCGTATTGCTGAAACTGAAAAATATGCACATGTCACTTTCTTCTTCAGTGGTGGTCGTGAAGATGAATACCCTGGTGAAAAACGCATTTTGATTCCATCACCGAATGTTGCAACTTATGATCTCAAACCAGAAATGAGTGCTTATGAAGTGACAGATGAACTGGTGAATGCAATCAATTCTGGTGAATATGACCTGTTGGTAGTGAATTTTGCCAATGGTGATATGGTGGGGCATACAGGTATTTTCAGTGCAGCAGTGAAAGCAGTTGAAGCAGTTGATACCTGCTTAGGCCGCGTCTATGATGCAGTGATGGCGAATCATGGTCATATGCTGATTACTGCCGATCATGGTAATGTTGAGCAAATGCAAGACTATGACAGTGGTCAGGTACATACCCAACATACCACTGAGTTGGTGCCATTTATTTATGTGGGCCCGACCCAAGCGGTGATTGCTGAAGGTGGTGTGTTAGCCGATGTTGCACCGACTTTATTACATCTCATGAATATTCCTGCGCCCGCTGAAATGCGTGGACGCAATTTAATTACATTACAAGCATAAAGGTGAATGGATGATTCAAAAACTCAAGCATGTCTGTCTTGCGACCAGTTTAGCGCTCTGCTGTTTGAGTCATCCAGTTTATGCCGCAACGGCAGCAGCGACAAATGAAGCTGATGCCGAACTTGATTATGATACCGATGGCTCAGAGTCTCGTAATGATGAAGTTCCTGTCGATTCTATTCAAAAATTTGTTCAAATTTATAGTCTTGTCAAAGATAACTATGTCACCGAAAAATCAGATGATGCACTGTTTGAACAGGCAATTAAGGGCTTGGTGGGTGGCTTAGATCGTTATTCGCGTTATCTTTCACCTGAAGATTATCGTCAACTGATGCAATACACTGAAGGAGATGTCGCATCAGTCGATTTTGATTTGGTATTCGATAAATTACGGCATCAGTGGCAAATACAAGACTTAAAAGATAGCTCGGATTCTGTCAAGTTAGGTCTACATAATGGCATGACCGTTTATAAAATTGATAATCAAGAGCTAAAAGATTTGAACCGTGAACAGGTTCGTAATTTACTCTATGGTTCAATCGGTACAGTACTCACGGTACAAACAGCACCTATTGGTCAGCCTGTTACTATCGTGCGCAATAAAAAAGTCGAAGTGGAAGTATCTTCTACGCTCTTACACAATCAAGTTTTAGTCATCAAGGTGCCTGTTTTTCAACAAGAAACAGCAAGTGAAATTAAAAATATTATTGAGCAGTATTCCCAAAATCGTCTTAAAGCTGTCTTGATTGACCTGAGAAATAATCCTGGGGGATTACTCTCAGCAGCAGTTGAAACGGCTGATCTATTTTTAAGTAATGGGGTGATTGTCACCACCAAAAGCCGCTCGGAAGGTGATCAAACTTTTCAAGCTTTGCCTGGTAATAAATTCAACAATATCAAATTAGGTTTGTTGATTAATGGTCGTTCAGCATCAGCTGCAGAGGTCTTTACTGCTGCATTGAAAGAGCATGATCGTGCATGGGTGATGGGCGAAAAAAGTTATGGTAAAGGGGTTGTGCAAAAGCTTTTTCCACTGCCAAATGGTGCAGCTTTACAAATGACGGTTTCTCATTATTATACCCCCAAAGGCAATATGATCGATGGGCAAGGGATCCAACCCAATCAGATTTATGCACTGCCGATTGAAATGAAAGATGAATTATATGTAGATAATATTGCTGAAATTTTAGTGAAACATAAATAGCCAATTGATACTCTAGTTCATCGTTATCTGTGAATTAGAGTATCAGTAAAGCAGTCAGCTCTCTTCATCACCATCGACATCTAGCCCAAATTTTTTCAGACGATAGCGTAAAGAGCGAAATGACATTTGTAATTTCTTTGCCGCTAGTGTCCGATTCCAATGCGTCATTTCAAGAGCATTCAGTAAAATATTTTTCTCAATATTTTCTAAATAAGCCTCTAAACCTTCTTCAGGTAATTTAAAACGCTGGCGTGACACCACAACATCATCTTGTACCATTGCCACAGAAGAGGATTCTAGAGGATGTGGCATGCCAAGCGATGTATCATGATCTAATCGACCATTCGCTGTAGGAGTGAATGGCTGTGGGCTAGGATGTTGTTTAGAGTTGGATCTTACATGAATGACATCAATTGTATTGGAATCACTGAGGGTTAATGCACGTTCAATAATATTGCGTAACTCGCGTACATTGCCTGAGAAGGTTTGTTCGAGTAGAAATTGTTGTGCATTCAAAGTGAGTTGTTTGTTTGGAATTTGCCATTCATGACAGACTTTCTGAATAAAATAATTGGCAAGTTCTAAGATATCCTGTCCGCGTTCACGTAGTGGTGGAAGGCGTATATCCATGACATGTAAGCGGAAAAACAAATCTTGACGAAATTTACCCTGTTGAATCAGTGCTTCTAAATTCTGATGTGTTGCACTAATGATTCGAAAATCAACGGCAATTTCGATGTCACTACCGATAGGTCGAATTTTCTTTTCCTGAACAGCACGCAGGAGTTTGACCTGCATATTCATGGGGAGTTCTGCAATTTCATCGAGAAATAAACTTCCGCCATGAGCTGCCTGAATCAGACCTTGTTTGTCTTGAGTCGCATTGGTAAAGCTGCCTTTTTTGTGTCCAAACAGTTCACTTTCCATAAGTTCGACAGGAATTGCACCGCAGTTAATTGGAATGAATGGACCATTTTTGCGATTACTGAGGCAATGAATCAGGTTGGCAACCACCTCTTTACCTGTCCCAGATTCTCCTGTAATGAAAACAGGAGCTTGGGTTTTGGACATTTTACGAATGGTATGTTTCAGCTGCTGCATGATTTGAGAACTACCAATCAGCATACGCTCTTCAATTTCTGAGGATGCGATTGCATCTTGACTATCATCTACAGGAACAATGGCTTTTTCCAAAAGCTGTTGTAAATCTTCAGGTCGAACAGGTTTGCTGACAAAGTCAAAAGCACCTGCTTTGAGTGCTGCTATTGCAATTTCCATATTGCCATACGCCGTAATCACCGCAATCGGTGTATTGGGATAATGTTCAGTGACATGTTGTACCAGTTGGATACCATCACCATCAGGGAGATTTAAATCGGTTAAGCAGGCATCAAAACGATGTGCCTTAAGTTGCTGTTTGGCTTGAGTCACGTTATAGGCGATTTCAGCTCGAATCCCTATACGCTTTAAACTCATCTGCATGAGCATGCATAAATCTTTTTCATCATCGACCAAAAGCACGCGCGGTTGCTGAGTTGACATAATGCTCCAATGACTTATTGTATTTGAATGGCGGGGCATTCAACGCGGAAACAGGTTCCGTCTTGTAGTTTGATATAACTTAATTTTGCCTGATTTGCTTCACAAAAACTACGTGAAAGATATAGCCCCAAACCTGTTCCATCAATTTGTGTGGTGAAAAAAGGATTAAAGAGGTTATGTACTTTATCCGCAGAAATGCCTTCACCAAAATCAATCACATCAATATAAGCATAATCTTCTTGCTGATAGGCATAGACATGAATTTGTGGATGTTCAGGTGAATTATGCCTTAAAGCATTACGAATCAAGTTAATAAGAACTTGTCTAAATTGTGCTTCATCAAATGAAATTAACACAGGATTAGGAATTTCTACATGAATTTTTTGATGAGATTCATTCAAATCTTCAACGATGAGTTGAGGTAAAAATTTTTCTAATGCGATATCTGTTGGTACAGTTGCCTGATTTCGTGCCATATTTAGAGTTGATTGAATAATGTGATCAATCCGTTTAGCTTGTTTCTGAATCATGCCAGTCAGCATGTGTTGTTGTTCAGGCTCGGCATCGATAAATAAGGCATTGGCTTGTACAATGCTTGCCAGTGGATTACGAATTTCATGGGCAATACTTGCAGAGAGTTGCCCAAGTGCTGCCAGTTTAAGCTGTTGAACTTGTTGATTGAGCTTTTGGGCATCTTGCATGATAAATAGCGTTAAGGTTTGTTGCGGTAACTCTAATTTTTGTACCCGAATATGAATACCATAGCGAGATTGCATGGTTTCAAAAATAAAGCGCTCTCCTTGATTGACCACATTTTGCAATAAATACTGATAAAGATCAGGTTGAATTTCTTGTAATGGTGCGGGGCGAAAGACCAGTAATGTTGGGATGCCCAACAAGTTATAGGCTGCAGGGTTACTGAGAACGACGTTCATTTCTTCATCAATTGCAAGATAGCCCATATCAATTTGTTCGAGGATATAGCGATTGATATTCTGTAATTGTAATAACTCTAAAGACTGGGAAATGCTGATATTTTCAAGCAAACGAAAGCGTTGAACCGCAAATTGCCCCGTCAGATAGACCACAAAAAACAAAAAAGCCAGTAGGATGCTATTGCCAATATTGCTCAGATCAGAGGCACTAAACCAACTCCCAAAAAGTTGTAAATATAAAACAGCAATTGTGGAAGCTAAAGTAATGCTTAGCGCTTGACGTCGACTGAGTAATAAATTGGTGACAAAGATCGTAATAACAAATAATAAGCCGATATGAAGGTTTGGCCCACCAATTGCAAAGGTCAATGCACCAAAGCAAGTAACATCAATTAAACTAATCAGGAGTAACTGTCGGGGTAATGCAACTGGAAACAGCCTGAGCATTAAAAGTTGTAAAGTCCCTAAAAAGGCATACACTAATAATGTAAAAAAATAGACACCAACATGGCTGTAGTTATCTTTAAGCTGATTAAATGTCAAAAAAAAGATGAGTAATAGACTAAAAGAAATAATCAGCCGATATACCCCATACCACAATCCAAGGCGATAGAGCGTATTGGAGCTGGCGGCAGAGAGGGCATTCATGGCAGATTATCCATTAAGGTTTGATTAAACCGTAGCGCATGGCCAAATGCGTGAGTTTGACATCGCTATCAATTTCGAGTTTTTCAAAAATACGATAACGATAGGTGTTGACGGTTTTGACACTGACAAATAGCTTATCCGCAATCGCCTGAGCACTATGACAATTGACGACCATCATCGCAACTTGCATTTCTCGTTCAGAGAGTTGGTCGAATGGTGATTTTTGTGTTTCAGATAAATAAGAGCTAGCCAATTGCTCTGCAATATCGGCACTAAAATACTTACCACCTTGCATGACTTTATTGATGGCGCGCAACATTTCCTGAATAGGGGCACCTTTAGTGATATAGCCCTTGGCACCTGCTTTCAGCAGTAAAGAGGGATAGGGTTCTTCGGCTAAGCCACTGACAGCAATCACCTTGGTTTCAGGAGTAATTTGCAAAAGACGGCGAGTTGTTTCAACGCCACCAATACCTGGCATATTGACATCAAGTAACACCACATTAGGATGATGTTGCCGTGCTAAGATGAGCGCTTCTTCTCCTGATTCGGCTTGACCAATGACTTCAACATCCGCATGGTCTGCCAACATACGACAAATCCCTGTGCGTACTAATTCATGATCATCCACAACTAAAACCGAAATCACGAATGACACCTCCAATCCAAATTATTTTTTTGTTACATAAAGCAAATTAAGCTTGCAATGAAACGACAAAATTAGCAATGCTATCCTAAAATATAACCTAAAAGTTATGCACAATAACTCAACTCCAAAGAAGCGAGTGTATTGTGCAAATGTAAGGCATATTCGTGGTAATACGCAAATGTATCTTACCGCCCCTGAGTTGAGTGTAATATTGTGAAAAGTTTAAAAAAATCTTTAGTGCGTGCTTTGAGCATGTCGATGCTGGTTGGGTTGAGCGCCAACAGTTTTGCAGAACTCATCGTGAACAGTGGCTCGGGGGCAGTTTCCCAAGCAAAATTAAACTGGTCAACCGATGAAGCAAAACAATTGCTCAGTCAAGATCGAAACAGTGCTGAGGTTTCCCCACGCGGAAGCGTTAGCGCAACCACAACTTTACGTAGTAACACACCGCGTGTGATTGATGCAAGTTTTGCCAATCGTGGTGGGCCAAGTGTTGCAGCGGGTTCAGCATTGGTGATGGATGCCCATACAGGAGAAGTCTTGTATAGCAAAAATAGCAATGCATCACGTCCGATTGCATCGATTACCAAACTCATGACAGCTGTTGTGACGGCTGACGCACGTTTAAACATGTCTGAACAGATTACACTGCAGCAGAGTGATTTTGATGGTCCAAAGCGTGCAAGCTCAACATTAAAGCCAGGTGATCAGATGAACCGTGCTGAAGTGTTGCTTGTTGCATTGATGAAATCAGAAAATCCTGCTGCTGCTGCGTTGGCTCGGACTTATCCAGGAGGCAAACCTGCCTTTGTTGCCGCGATGAATGCTAAAGCTCGCCAGTTGGGAATGAGTTCAACCCATTATTATGAATCAACAGGCTTAGATGCACGTAATGTGTCCTCTGCACGTGATTTGGGTATTTTAGTGGCTGAAGCATCTCGTTATGGCGTGATTCGTCAGTTCTCATCAACACCACATTATGATTTTGATTTGGGTTATCGTGTACTTAAATCAAATAATACCAATGCTTTGGTACGTAATGGTGGTTGGAATATCAACTTGTCTAAAACAGGTTTTATTAATGAAGCAGGTCGTTGTGTTGTCATGCATGCAACGATCAATTCACGCCCGACAGTTGTGGTATTGTTGGGTGAACCAACCACACAATCACGTAACAGTGATGCAACGAACTTGTTGACTTGGGTCAATAATTTACCAAAACAAATCTAATTTGCTTTTAAGCTACAAAAAAGCCCTGTGACTGCACAGGGCTTTTTTGCGACAGATGATGTCGTACTATTTATAAAATACATTGTTTTGAATTAAAGTTTAGATAATATGTATAACAATCAAAACAACAAATTTCTGCCATGAATGCAATGCAACATGCCCGTATTTCAGCCAAACGTTGGGGCGGTGAAGCTGAAGATTATTATGAAATTCATAATTTTATAGATAGTACCAAGATCTTGTGTAGTGATGCACGTCATCGCATTTTACATACCTTGTGGGGGGTGAGTCAGGTGGTTGTGCCTATTTTTGGGCATAGCATCCAAAATAGCGCAGGCAAAAGTATTGATGTGAAAGACTTGTGCGAGCGTGATCATTTACTGGTGGATTATCAACAACGTTTTATTCCAACGTTACATGATTTTGTTGGCAGCATTGATCCACAGCAATTGCCTGCTCATTTCACGATTCAGATTGAACAGCTGCATGAGCAATATATAAATAATCCAGAAATATCGAAACTGCTGCTATCTCCTTTGAACATTACGGGCAAACTTGAGTCGCTGTTGTTGACTCATAATAGCTGGTTTTTAGGTGAAATTTTGCCACAAATGGGATATGGCACTTTTTCGTTGCAACCAATTGGACTCACTCCAGCCGATTTTTTTAATGCCATGCATTTTGAACTATGGATGGATAACGGGATGGCACTCCCCAAAAGTGCTCAAGCATTACAACAGCGTAAACATATTTTTAATTAAAGGAACTACAGCATGACCACTTACGTTATCCGTGCCAAATATTTTGGTTATAACGACGAAACCTTTTACGTAACAGGCAATCGTATTGCAAATGTATTTACCGATCAGGCACAGGCTGAACAGACGTATCGACAACTTGAAATTGCAGGTGCGCGAGAGTTTGAACTGCATGAAGAAGAGGCATTTTTTGATGCAAGCCTTGAGGAGCTACAGAAATATGATGACTTCGTATTTTCACGTTGTGGCGAGCATATTTTTGATGATGAGCTAATTGAAGATGTTCTGCCGACTGCGCTGAATGATGATGATACCTTTGAATTTGTACAGCTTGCCAATATGCAGAAATATCAACTGGTTTGTTTTGATGAGCAACCAAAATTTTATGCGATCTGGTTGCCTGAGCAGCAAAAGTGGTTGAAGCAATATGATGAGTGTTTTGAGGGTTTAATTTATGAAGAGAGCGCTGAAAAGCTCAAGCCTTCTTTGGAGTTGGTGTTTAGTGAATATCGAGATGGAATTCAGTTACAAGGTGAGCTTTCAGAGTTGTCTGAACAACCACTTTTGCTGAAAAGTACCATCGCTACTCAAGCAGGATTAAGCTATGACGAAGCAAAACAGGCTCTCAACATTCGTGAGTGGGATGAAGATGCTCTGTATGCAGTCAATCCCTTGTTAAAGCAGCCAATTTTTGAAATTCGTACTGTTGATGTTGAGCAAATTCTAGAGTTAGAAAAGAGTATGATGAACGAATACGAATAATCATCGTTTGAGTGATTCAATAAAAAACCAGTTGCAAGCAACTGGTTTTTTTACTTCAGCAAAAGACTTACATATTTGAAAGGATAGAATCTTTCACTTGATCCATAGTGGCATCAATAGATAACATGACAGCATCTGCACATTGTTTGATCGCTGTATCTGGGTCTTTCAAACCGTTACCAGTCACTGTACATACAATCACAGAACCTTCAGCAATTTTACCTGCTTTAATATCGCGAATCGCACCGCCAATTGAAGCAGCAGAAGCAGGCTCAACAAACACACCTTCATATATCGAAAGCAAACGTTGTGCTTCTAGGATTTCAGCATCTTGTAATTCGTCGAACCAACCTTTAGAGTCACGAACAACCGCTTTCGCATGGTTCCAGCTTTGTGGATTACCAATACGAATTGCTGTTGCAACCGTTTCAGGATTCGCAATAGGTGCACCACGAAGGAAAGGTGCAGCACCAGCAGCTTGATAACCGACCATTGTTGGTAAGCCTTCTGGTTTAGGGCCTGTGAATTGATCAGTTTCAGCATCGTAAACGACTTGTTCAAACTGGTCAGCAGGTTGGTTTGCAACAGCTTCGGTATAACCCATCCAGTGCGCAGTGATGTTACCTGCATTACCGACAGGTAAGCAGTGATAATCTGGTGCACGACCCAATGCTTCTACCACTTCATAAGCAATAGTCTTTTGACCTTGTAAACGGTAAGGGTTGATTGAATTGACAATCGTTACAGGCGCTTGATCAGCCACTTCTTTTACAAGACGCATACCATCGTCGAAGTTACCACGAATCTGCATGGTAATCGCACCGTACATCATCGCCTGAGCCATTTTACCCATTGCGATTTTGCCTTCTGGAATCAAAACGAATGCTTTGATGCCAGCACGAGCTGCATAAGCCGCCGCAGCAGCAGAAGTGTTACCTGTAGATGCACAGATAATTGCTTTCGAACCTGCTTCAACTGCTTTAGTCACTGCCATGGTCATACCACGGTCTTTAAATGAACCAGTTGGGTTAAGACCTTCGTATTTCACATAGATTTCAACATCTTTGCCAATAATACGTGGAATATTCTCCAGTTTAATGAGAGGGGTGTTACCTTCACCTAAAGAAATTGCACGTGTAGTTGCAGATACAGGTAAACGATCACGATAACGATCTACAAGACCAGTATAACGATTGGCATTCGACATGATGATGTTCCAATGAAAAAAGAAGCATGACGAGGGGATTGCTTCCCCTCGACCTGATTAGTTATCCAGCGATTCTAAACGAATTCGCACGATTTCGCCATGAATGGCAGGTAAAGCTTGGATTTGAGCAAGTGCTTCATCCATTTTTGATTCAACGATTGGATCAGTTAAAATCACAATAGGAATCAAATCTTTAAGGCGAGATTGCTGCATGATGGCATCAATACTAATGCCTGCACGGCTGAGGATTGTTGTGACATCGGCAAGCACACCTGTTTGGTCTTCTGCATTGAGGCGAATGTAATAACCTGTGGTCATTTCTTCACGGCTCAAGATTGGCATATCGGTTAATGCTTCAAAGGCCAATTGAGGAATTGTGCCTGCGCCATCTTCGGTATATGAAATGTCACGAACAATATCAACAATATCGGCGACCACAGCTGAAGCTGTTGGGCCAGCACCCGCACCCGCACCGTAATACAATGTTGGGCCGACGGCATTGGCTTGAACAAGCACTGCGTTTTTAACGCCGTTGACATTGGCAATCAGTTCTTCAGAAGGGATCAGAGTTGGGTGAACACGCAGTTCAATGCCTTTTTCTGCACGACGAGCAATCCCTAAATGCTTGATACGGAAGCCGAGTTCTTCAGCGTATTTCACATCTTGAGCTGTAATTTTGCTGATGCCTTCGGTATAGACTTTATTGAATTGTAATGGAATACCAAATGCACAAGACGCTAAGATGGTGAGCTTGTGTGCAGCATCAATCCCTTCAACGTCAAAAGTTGGATCAGCTTCGGCATAGCCTAATTCTTGAGCTTCTTTTAATACGTCAGCAAAGGCACGACCTTTGTCACGCATTTCAGTCAAGATGAAGTTGCCTGTACCGTTGATGATGCCTGCTAACCAGTCAATTTTGTTGGCAGCCAAACCTTCACGAATCACTTTAATAATTGGAATACCGCCAGCAACGGCTGCTTCATAGGCAACTTGTACCGCGTTGTCTTCAGCCGCTTTAAACAGTTCATTGCCATGTTCAGCAAGGAGTGCTTTGTTGGCAGTGACGACTTGTTTGCCGTGTTTAATGGCTTCACTGATGACTTCATAAGCAGGGTGAATACCGCCCATGACTTCAACCACAACATCCACGTCAGGTTGACGGACGATTTCGAGTAAGTCAGCGCTTTGTTTGATTCCTTCCAAATTCAAATCAGGACGTGGACGACGGGTGCCTACGTGGGTGATTTGAATTTCTCGACCTGTGCGACGTTTAATTTCAGCGGCGTTTTCTTGTAATAATTTAAGGGCACCGCCACCTACGGTACCAAGACCTAATATAGCCAGACGAACTGGTTTCACGTCACACTCCAAATATTTATTGCGATTGAGGTTTGATCATAGCTAAAAAAATGCACAGACTCTAGGGTGCAAATCATAATATCTGCACCTTATTTCAGATTATTTTTCCAAACGTTGCTCTAATTCTTCAGGGCTTAGATAGCCACCTAGATATAAGCCATCTTCTGAGTAAATCGCAGGCGTGCCATTTACCCCAATTTTTATACCCAGTTGATATTGAGCTTTGACAGGGCTATTGCATTGGGTTGGGACAATTTGTTGACCTTGAACCACAGCATTAAATGCGGCTTTACGGTCACTGCTACACCAAATTGCTTCCATTGCAGGGAAGAACTGGTCGCCACGCGGCCATGCGATATAACGAACTTCAATCCCTTTGGCATTGAGTTCGGGGATGTGTTCATGCAGTTTATGGCAATAAGGACAGTTGGCATCGGTAAAGACATATACAACATGCTGAGTTTGACCCTGAGCAGGGTAAACGATCAAATCTTTTGGATTCAGTGCAGCAAACTGTTTTTTGTTTTCAGTGGCTTGTAAGGCTTGGCTAACATTTTGCAGTTTACTGTCACCTAAACGCAGTACATCACCTTGAATAATATATTTGCCATCAGCTGTGGCATATACCGATGGCATACCATCTAGATTGACCCAATACAGGTTAGGGACTTCTGTTGTTTTAATGTCGATAATTTTGACATTAATATTGGCTTTTTTAAGACCTTCTTGCAAAGTATTGATTAAACGCTGTTTTGCATTACGTTCTAAAATTGGGGACGCTTGTCCTGTTGCAGGTGCGGTTGCGGTGAGAGAATCTGTTTTTTGTTCAGCATTTTTATCTTTAGAGCAAGCACTGAGCATGCCTGCAGTAAGCATACACGCCAGAAGAATTTTGGAACGGTGCAAGGACATAAATAACCCTTTGACTGGTCAATAAAAAGAACAAGCCGCTAGCATAACAAAAAATATTCGGTGCTTCGTGACTTTTCATGATCTTCTGTTATCCATTAATCCGCTGATTAATGGTTAAGCTCGAGGATGATGCTGTTGGTGTAGTTGTTGCATCCGAACCTGTGCAACATGCGTATAAATCTGTGTAGTAGAGAGATCACTATGACCTAATAGCATTTGCACGACACGTAAGTCAGCACCATGATTGAGTAAATGGGTCGCAAAGGCATGTCGTAAGGTATGGGGAGAAATCTCAAAGTCGATACTGGCTTGTGATGCATAGCGTTTAATCGCATACCAAAAGTTTTGCCGACTCATAATGCCACCTTGCTGAGTCAAAAATACATAATCACTACTTGATTTAAGTAATTGAGGGCGCGATTCATTCAGATAATGCCCTAGCCATTCTAAGGCGATCTGCCCTAGTGGTACCAGTCGCTCTTTGTTGCCTTTACCAACAATACGCACATAGCCTTGTCTAAGGTTAAGTAGCTCTAGACGCAGGGTGATCAGCTCGGAAACCCGTAATCCACAGGCATAAAGGACTTCGAGCATGGTGCGATCACGTAAACCTAATGCTGTTTCGGTATTGGGGGCAGCAATCAGCGCTTCGACTTGGCTTTCTGATAGATCTTTCGGTAGGGCACGACCTAGCTTGGGCGTTTTATGGGTACTGAGAGGATTGTCAGTACGTAATTGCTGTTCACGTAGAAATTTAAAAAATGAACGTAATGCAGATAACGAACGTGCAATAGAGCGAGGGCTTTTTCCTTGTTGTGTTAACGCAATCAATACATCGGTAATATCACTGCTTGACCACTCTGGTAATCGTTTGTCCTGATATTGACTACACTGAATCAGATCAGATAAATAGGCATTTCGGGTATGTGGGCTGACTGTATTTGCAATGAGATAATCTTTATAACCAACTAAGAAATCTAATTTTTCTGGTATGTTAATCGCTGTTGGAATACGTGGTTTTTTGTTCAGCATTGATGAAAATCTATCAACATAAAAAAGCTGTTTCACTCTAAAATAAAACCTGAGAAAAGTCGAATTGTAAAGCTAAGCTAGATGCAAGTCGTGTATGTAAATTATTCTCATTTATGTTTATAATAAATCAAACAATTGTGAGTGGAACGCTGTGCGGTTATCTGAGCTGAAAGTTAAACAAGCCGCTGTCATTACCAAAGTCAATCGTCAAACTGTTGATGAGGGCAAGGCGGATTTAATAGCAAGTCGACTGGAAACACTGGGATTTATTCCAGGTACGCCTGTCAAAGTGATTGCCAAAGGTGTCTTTGGTGGTGACCCCTTGCTGATTCAAATTGGTTTTACTCGTTTTGCTTTGCGTAAAGCGGAAGCTCATAAAATCGAGATTTCCTCACAGGGGACAGCAACATGAGCGAAACCTTACGTGTTGCGCTAGTTGGAAACCCAAACTGCGGTAAAACATCTGTTTTTAATCAACTGACTGGAACACGCCAAAAAGTCGGCAACTATGCAGGCGTAACAGTAGAACGTAAAGTCGGTTTTTTCCAGTTACCTTCAGGCAATCAGGTTCGGGTACTGGATTTGCCGGGTACATATAGCTTAGATGCGACAAGTCCAGATGAAGCAGTCACCCGAGATGTCTGCCTTGGAAAAATCAAAGATGAAAGCCAGCAAGATGCATTTTTGTGTGTCGTTGATGCGACCAACTTGCGCCTACATTTGGGCTTAGTCTTGGAAGTCATTGAGTTAGGGCGACCAGTATTGTTAGTGCTGAACATGATGGATGAAGCACGTCGTCGTGGTATTCAAATCAATGCACAGAAGCTTTCGGAACGTTTAGGTATTCCTGTTGTCGAGACAGTGGCTAAAACAACCTCAGGGGTTGCCAACCTGATTGATGCTCTAAGTCAGCAAAAATTTGCTTTGCCTCAAACTGAAATGAGTGGTTTAGTTGGTGATCAGCACCAGAAAGTGGCACAAATTCTGTCCGATGTTGTGGTGTTTTCCGATCATGAAGATAAACGAACTGAATTTTTAGACCGAATTTTTCTTCATCCTGTCTTAGGTCTGATCAGTCTGACAGTCCTGATGTTTGTGGTGTTCCAAGCGGTATTTACGTGGGCAGCACCTTTTCAGGATGCCATTGAAAGTACATTTACGTGGCTAGGCGAGCAGATCGGGGCATTGATTAGTCAGCCACTCTTACATAGCTTGGTTGTCGATGGCGTGATCGCTGGAGCGGGTGGTGTTGTGGTGTTCTTGCCACAAATTTTGATCCTGTTTTTCTTTATCTTGGTACTGGAAGAAACGGGTTATTTACCTCGTGCAGCCTTCTTGCTTGATAAACTCATGTATAAAGCGGGCTTAAGTGGTCGTGCCTTTATTCCGTTACTTTCAAGTTTTGCTTGTGCTGTCCCTGGCATTATGGCAACTCGAAGTATTCAAGATCCGCGAGATCGTTTAACCACGATTTTTGTGGCACCACTCATGACCTGTTCAGCGCGCTTGCCTGTGTATGCGTTACTGATTGCAGCATTTATTCCAGATCAGAATGTTTGGGGCTTTCTCAATTTGCAAGGTTTGGTGCTATTTGCCTTGTATATGGCAGGCATCGTCAGTGCGCTGATCGTGGCATTTATCTTAAAGTTTTTTCAAAAAGACAAATCACAGTATGCCTTGCTCATGGAATTGCCAAGCTATCGTTTACCGAATGCGAAAAGTATCGCGATTGGTTTGCTCGACCGTGGCAAGATTTTCATGAAACGTGTTGGTGGAATTATTTTCGCACTTTCAATTTTACTCTGGTTCTTGTGTAGTTTTCCAAGCCCGCCCGATCATGCTACGTTGCCACCGATTGACTACAGTTTTGCGGGACGTCTAGGGCACTTGATGCAGCCAATTTTTGCACCGATTGGTTTTAACTGGCAGATCTGTGTGGCATTGATTCCTGCAATGGCAGCGCGTGAAGTATTAGTTGCTTCATTGGGAACGGTGTATGCCTTGTCTGCAACAGATGACGATGCAATTTCACAAGGTTTATCGCATTTGATTAGTACTGCAAATGGCGGATGGTCAGTTGCAACAGGTTTGGCACTTTTGGTGTGGTTTATTTATGCGCCACATTGTTTATCGACGTTGGCAACGGTTCGCCGTGAAACAGGGTCATGGAAAATGGTGGCATGGATGACAGGCTATTTATTTGGCTTGGCATATTTTATGGCGTTTTTAACCTATCAAATTGCATTGCATTATTTGGGTTAATGGTAAAGGAGGTTTCTCATGGTTCAGTATCTAATTATTGCGGTATTGGTACTTTGGAGTGCCATCTATAGCTTTAAAAAGATTTTTCCACAATCTGCATTTAAAGTCTTTTCTGCTTTAGCTCGCCTGTGTGAACAGCGGGGTTGGATGACTTTGGCAAATTGGTTGCGCCCTGCAATGGCAGCAGGGTGTTCGGGTGGTTGTGGTTGTAGTGCGGACAATTCTTCACAGCCTAAAAAAGCCACGCTACAAGCTGTAAAGTGGAAATAATCGATTGATTGCCACGATTAAAAACCACCTAAAACTGGCGGTTTTTTTACGTGAATATACAAAAAAAATGCGATAAGCCATCATCGGGAAAAGCTTTCCAAAAAGCAAAGTGCTAACATTTGCCAAGTTTAAAAATAAATGCGATGGGGCAAATATGTTAATTCAACGCGGTGGATTGAAAGTCGTTGCAGGGCTTGGTATTTCTGGTGTTTCAGCCGTGAATTTTCTGGTGGAACAGGGGTATCAGGTTGCAGTCACTGATTCACGTGCTACACCGCCTGGACATGATCAAATTCCAAGTCATGTGCAGACCAGTTTTGGTAAGCTGGATGTTGATTTGCTCCTGCAAGCTGAAGAAATTATTTTAAGCCCGGGACTTGCACCGCAATTGCCTGAAATTCAGCAGGCCATTGCCAAAGGAATTTCAGTTGTGGGTGATGTGCAACTACTTCGCCGTGCGACCGAAGTGCCGATTGTGGCAATTACAGGTTCAAATGCGAAAAGTACGGTAACCACTTTAGTTGGCTTAATGGCCAAAGATGCAGGTAAGAAAGTAGCTGTTGGTGGCAATCTAGGTCGCCCAGCACTGGACTTGCTCAAAGATGACCCTGAACTTTTGGTATTGGAATTGTCGAGCTTCCAATTGGAAACCACATCCCATCTGAATGCTGAAGTCGCAGTGGTCTTAAACATGAGTGAAGATCACCTCGACCGTCATGGTGATATGTGGGGTTATCATCAAGCCAAGCACCGTATTTTCCAAGGCGTGAAAAAGGTGGTGTTTAACCGAGATGACAATCTGACTCGTCCGCTTGTTCCAGATACTACACCTATGCAAAGTTTTGGATTGAATGCACCAGACATTCATCAATACGGCATTTTAAAAGATTTAGATGGTACGATTTGGTTGGCACATGGGCGTGAGCGTTTGCTGAAAAGTTCTGAGATGTATATTCAAGGGACGCATAATGTTGCCAATGCCTTGGCATGTTTGGCTTTGGGTGAGGCGATTGGCTTACCGATGGATTCGATGTTAGAAACCTTGAAAAATTTCAAAGGTCTAGAGCATCGCTGTGAATATGTGGCAACAGTTAACGATGTTCGTTATTACAATGACTCGAAAGGCACCAATATTGGCGCAACGTTAGCCGCAATTGATGGTTTAGGCGCTGCCATTGAAGTTCAACAAGGTAAAGTGGCGGTGATTTTAGGCGGTCAGGGAAAAGGTCAGGACTTTAAAGCTTTACGTGATTCACTGCAAAAATATGTCAAAGTGGCGGTGCTGATGGGTGAAGATGCACCTGTGATTGAACAAGCGATTGAAGGGACAACAACGCTATTGCATGCACAAAGCTTGGCGCAAGCTGTTCAACTCTGCCAACAACAGACCCATGCAAATGATGTTGTGCTGTTATCACCTGCCTGTGCCAGTTTTGACATGTTTAAAGGATATGCTGACCGTGGGCATCAATTTGTCGCTTGTGTTAGCGCATTATCTGTATGAGTAAGGGGGCATCTATGGCAGGAATTGCCCAAGGGATGAGTAAATTCCAAACTTGGTATGCACGTATTGCACCAAAATTACCTGCGGAAATTACAGCGCGTAATGTTCTCATTTTTTGTGTATCGACTTTACTGATTATCGGCACAATTATGGTGGCATCGGCATCGATGCCGTATGCAGATGCCAAGCAGCATGACCCATTTTATTTCTTAGAGCGTCATGCCATTTCGATTGTGATTGCTGCATTTGCGGCTTTTGTTTCATCACGTTTTACATTGGACTATTGGTTTAAAAATACTTTCCTTTTTTGGCTTGTCACGATTGGTCTTTTGGTGGTGGCTTTAGGCGTTGGTACAGAGGTCAACGGCTCAACTCGCTGGATTCGTCTTGCAGGATTTACGTTACAGCCAACGGAAATTGCTAAATTGATGATGGCGATTTTTACCGCAGACTATGTGGTGCGCCGTGCGCATGAAGTCCGAAATAGCTGGATGGGACTGGTTCGTCTTGGTGGCATCATGTCCATTACCGTCGGCTTGATCTTGGCTGAGCCTGACCTTGGGGCGACCGTCGTGATTGTCATGATGATGTTTGGCGTGTTCTTCTTGGCGGGTGCACCGATTATTCAGTTTTTGTTTTATATCGGCGCAATTATTATCGCCTTGGTCTTCCTGATTCTATTTGAACCGTATCGTTATGAACGTCTGGTTTCATTTAGTAATCCGTGGGCAGACCCACTCGGTTCAGGTTATCAGCTTTCTAATGCCTTAATGGCATTTGGGCGTGGTGAATGGTTCGGGGTTGGCTTAGGGCATAGTATGCAGAAAATGTCTTATTTACCCGAAGCACATACCGACTTCATGCTGGCAATTTTGGGTGAGGAGTTTGGCTTCATCGGGATTACCACGGTGCTGGCACTTGAGTTTATTATGCTGGCATGTTGTATCCGTATTGGGCAACGTGCATTAAAAAATAACTACTTACGTGCAGGTTATTTGGCTTACGGTATCAGCATGATTTTCCTGATGCAGATCTTGGTGAATGCAGGGATGAATATGGGGATGTTACCGACCAAAGGTTTGACCTTACCATTTATTAGTTATGGTGGGACATCTTTAATGATGTGTGCGGTGATGGTTGCCTTTGTCTTAAAGATTGATTCCTCCACACAGAATACAAATCCGAATCAGGAAGTTTCCAACTTCTAAAAGAAAACCACGCAATCGCGTGGTTTTTTATTGATAGATCTGTTCGAGCTGCGTTGTTCTTGGAATGCGTGATACATCCCACTGAGCTACGGCTTGTTGTAGCATACGGGCAGGTCGATCTAGATCTACGGGCAATTGATGTAAGGCACGAATCGCCTGTTGTAAAAGCTGCGGTGCTTGAGCAGGATCAAGGGCTTGCGCCAGATTTTGCTTTGAAAGCTTTTGTCCCTGTGCATTCATTGCTAGAGGTAAATGCATGTATTGCAAGCGTGGGTAACCGAGTAATTGTCCAAGCCAAATTTGCCGTTCAGTGTTATCCAGCAGGTCTGCACCACGCACGACATGGGTCATGCCTTGCAGATAGTCATCGACAACAACAGCCAATTGGTAGTTGATAATGCCATCACGACGTTTCAGCACAAAATCACCCAAGTCATGTGCAAGGTTGGAACAGTGCTGACCTTGTAAACGATCTTCAAAACAAATCAGTTGATCATTGACTTTGACTCGAATCGCCTGATGTTCAAAGGCTAAATTGAGATCACGACAGGTGCCTGCATAAATGGCATTTGAACCAAGCATTTTACGGGTACATTGACAGGCGTAGACCAAATTGAGTTGTTGAAGTTGATAGATAACTTCTTCATAAATCTCTAGGCGATCTTTTTGAAAAATGATCTCGGCATCGGGTTCGAACTCAAAGGCATCTAGGCAATGCAGAATATGCGTTTCGCTGTCAGGATAAATGCGGGGAATATCGGTATCTTCTATGCGAACCAACCATGTTCCCTGTTGTGACTTTGCATCACAATAACTTGCCACTGCGGTGAGCAGGGAGCCAAAATGTAACGGGCCGGTTGGCGATGGTGCAAACCGACCCATGTAAGCAGACTGCATGGACTGCAATTTACTCATGGTTTAACCGTTGTTTTGCTTCTCTTTGATTTCCGCCAACGTCTTGCAGTCGATACATAAAGTCGCTGTTGGACGTGCTTCTAAACGGCGTAAACCGATTTCGATACCGCAAGTTTCACAGAAACCGTAGTCTTCGTCTTTAATGGTCGCAAGAGACTGTTCAATTTTACGAATCAGTTTACGTTCACGGTCACGGGTACGTAGTTCAATCGCAAACTCTTCTTCTTGAGTCGCACGGTCATTGACATCAGGCAATGCGGTAGATTCGTCTTGCATGGTGTTGAGGGTACGATCCACTTCGGTCATCAGTTCCGCTTTCCATGCTTCTAAGATTTTGCGGAAGTGATCAAGCTGGCCTTCAGACATGTATTCTTCATTTTTTTTCGGCTCGTAAGGAGCAATACCGAATAAGCTTGCTGTTGAACTGCCTTCTGAAGCCTTAGGCTTGGTTTTGCGTGCACGTTTCGGTGCATCTGTTTGGTCATCTAAGACTTGGTTTAGGTTGTCATTCGCCATAATAGGGCATTCCTCATCATATACATCGAGATCGACGTAATCGCTATGGTGATATGCAAGTTTGTTGTTATTTCACCCTTAAACAAGAATTTAATTCATGTTCAAGGGGTCGTCATCATAAAGACTTTTTGCATACTTGAATAGTATTAAATTCTACCCAAGCGATCCTTTTTCAAGACAGTTAAATTAATCGAAATTACACGAAATGGAAAGTTAATAACCTGAAATCTCGTTATTTATTTTTGGAATGAGATGGTCTAAACGATAAACCTGACTTTCAATGTGCCCATCGTTATACAATTCCAATACACGATAACCTGCTGCATCATGCTGTCCCAAAGCAAAATCATGGCTTTGTGGTTCAAACTGAATACAGGTAGAAGGGACGGCTAAAAATTGGATATTGTCTTGAATCTGTGAAAATTCTTGATGAACATGACCGTGAATAACGGCTTTGACTTGAGGAAATTTATGCAATACCGAGCAAAGATCAGCACTGTTTTTCAGACGATGATGATCAATCCAGTCGGACTGCATATGGAGCGGATGATGATGGCAGCCGATCAGCACAAAACCATCATTTATTTGTTGTAACAATTGCTCTAATTGATCTAATTGATCTTGATCAATATGTCCATCAATTTTTCCCGTAACAGCACTGGTCAGTAAAATGACTGTCCAAGGCTTGAGATCAATCACGGTGATGGGTGACGATTGTGAATAAGGGAAAATCTCTAAATCATCATGGTTGCCTGGGGTTTGATAAAAAGGGATTCCAAGGCGTTGCATATATTGAAGGTAGCGTGCGTAGGTGACAGGGGTCGCATCTTGTGCAACATCCCCTGTATGAATGATGACTTGTGCATCTGGATGCTGAGCCACAATATGCTGCATGATGTCATGGAAACTATGCTCAGGGCACATTTCGACAAATGTGGCATCTGCTTGTTCCATGAGGTGAGTATCACTAATCTGAATAATGGTCTGAGCTTGTTGTGTCATTGCATCCATCACACTTAAATGCTTTTATTTTTGAATATGTTGCTGTAGCCATTGCAATGCCATAATGACAGGTGCATTGGCCAATCGTCCACTGCGAAGTAATGGTGCAAGGTCAGCATAATGAAATAAATGCAATTGAATATTTTCACCTTCTCCAGCGACTCCAAAAATTCCACCTTGTTCAGGCAGTTCGGCTTGTGCGACATATAAATGGAACAGTTCTGAACATGCGCCCGCAGAAGGATAGAAACTGAATAAATGCTGGAGTTGATCAATCGCACAGCCTGATTCTTCAAGGCTTTCACGGCGAATACAGGTTTCTGGTGATTCATCACCATCGAGAACCCCAGCAATAATTTCGAGTTGCCATGGTGACTGTGCATCATCGAGTGCACCGACACGGAATTGTTCGATCAGAGCAAAGCGTTGTTGTTGATCATTATAAATGAGTACTCCAGCAGCTTCTGGGCGGTGAATTAACTCACGTTGTAAGATGGGTGTGTAGCCTGTTTTTTCAAAAAGGCGGTGACGTAGACTGACTTTCTCAACTTGTAAGAAACCTTTAAATAATGTTTCGCGTGAAGTCACTTCAACATCGTGTTTATTATAGCTGGCATGCTCAACGATATTCATAAGCAAAATTAGGATGAAATATTTCACTTCATCCTAACTGAGCTAGCGATTAAGGCAACACTTTTTTTATCAAAATTAGACCTTGTGGTATAACTTTTGTCCAGTTTGTTGATAAGTGGCTTTCATCTCTTGTAAACCTTGTTCAACTTCTTGATTTTCAATAGCTAACTGGTTTGCGTTCTTTTGGTTTTCTGCATAATCACGCACGTTTTGTGTGATCTTCATTGAGCAAAATTTAGGCCCGCACATTGAACAGAAGTGCGCCGATTTATGTGCATCTTTGGGTAAAGTTTCATCATGCATACTACGCGCGGTGTCAGGGTCTAAACTCAGGTTGAACTGGTCATCCCAACGGAACTCAAAACGTGCTTTTGACAACGCGTTGTCACGGACTTGAGCGCCCGGATGTCCTTTGGCAAGGTCAGCAGCATGCGCAGCGATCTTGTAAGTGATGATGCCATCTTTCACGTCTTTTTTGTTGGGTAGACCCAAATGCTCTTTTGGTGTGACATAGCAGAGCATCGCTGTGCCGTACCAACCAATCATCGCTGCACCAATTGCAGAAGTGATATGGTCATAACCCGGTGCGATATCAGTGGTCAGTGGCCCAAGGGTATAAAATGGCGCTTCTTTACACACTTCAAGTTGCAAGTCCATATTTTCCTTGATCATGTGCATTGGCACATGTCCTGGCCCTTCAATCATCACCTGAACATCATGTTCCCAAGCACGGTGGGTCAATTCACCTAAAGTTTTCAATTCGCTGAACTGCGCTTCGTCATTGGCATCTTGAATACAGCCCGGACGTAAACCATCACCTAAACTAAACGACACGTCATAGGCTTTCATGATTTCGCAAATTTCATCGAAATGCGTGTAGAGGAAATTTTCTTCATGATGCGCCAAACACCACTGCGCCATGATTGAACCACCACGGGACACGATGCCTGTCAGACGGTTGGCGGTCATTGGCACATAACGGAGCAAGACACCTGCATGGATGGTGAAGTAATCCACACCTTGTTCAGCTTGTTCGATGAGCGTGTCTTTAAAGATTTCCCAAGTCAGGTTTTCGGCAACGCCATCGACTTTTTCTAGTGCTTGATAGATTGGCACGGTACCGATTGGCACTGGCGAGTTACGGATAATCCACTCACGGGTTTCGTGAATATTTTTACCTGTTGACAAGTCCATGATGGTATCTGCACCCCAACGGGTTGCCCATGTCATTTTTGCGACTTCTTCATCAATTGATGAACCCAGTGCCGAGTTACCAATGTTGGCATTAATTTTCACCAAGAAATTACGCCCGATAATCATCGGCTCAAGTTCAGGGTGGTTAATGTTGGCTGGAATAATTGCACGCCCAGCAGCCACTTCCTGACGCACAAATTCAGGCGTGATTTCTTTCAGGTTTTGTGCCCCAAAGTTTTGTCCAGCATGCTGACGCATATCGACATCGTGGCGCTGACGTTGATTTTCGCGAATGGCAATGTATTCCATTTCAGGCGTGATGATACCTTGCTTGGCATAGTGCATTTGCGAGACGTTTTTGCCTGCTTTGGCACGACGCGGGTTTTGAATATGCGCAAAGCGGATTTCAGCAGTACGGATGTCACGTAGACGTTCCTGACCAAATTTAGAAGTCAAGCTGTCGAGGATATCAGTATCTTCGCGCTCTTCAATCCAAGCACTACGCACAGAAGCTAAACCTTGATTCAGGTCGATGTGTGCATTTGGATCGGTATAGGCACCTGAAGTGTCATAGACCATGACAGGAGGATTGTGTTCACCACCTAAACCTGTCGGAGTTTCAGTCAGTGAAATTTCGCGAAAAGGCACTTGAATATCTGGACGAGAACCTTCGACATAGACCTTGCGAGATGCAGGTAAAATGCGGGTGAGATCTTTCGCATCTTGTTCATGTTGTGCTGAAATATCAGCAGGGGATAGATTCGTTAATTGGTTCATGGTCATGATCCTTATGAATGACATCAACGAATCAAGCACGACCAAAAACGTGGCAGATTTATCTTGTAAAAAAGATAAAAAGAGGGCTGTAGTTTTTAGATGGCTTGATTCCTACGCAGGTCTTAACCTGATCAGGTTCAACGGTACTTGTGTTTAAATGCAAAGGCACTGACACAATCTCAGCGAGGTATTACTCGCGCTCCGTCAAGCATGGCAACAGCTTAGCATGTTTTATCTGAGAAAAAAGACTCTAGGGAAAAAATGCTAAGCGGTTCAAATTAATGATTTGAATTAGAAATATTTTTTAATTTTGAGCTTGGATAAAACTACAGGGTTACACAGCAAGATTGAGGTGAAAATTAAAGTGAAACCAATCAAACTGGTGTGGTCAGGCAGTTCTCCCCAAAATAAATAGCCCCAAATTCCTGCAAAAATAATGGCGACATAATTCACAGGGCCAATCTGCCCCGCAGGTGCAAGACTATAAGCTTTCGACATGAAAATTTGACTGATATTGGCGAGTAAACCTGCGCCAACTAAAAAAGCCAGTTCATGCAAATGATAGGGACGAATCAGCCAAAACATCGGAATGGCAGAGACGAGAGAGCCGAACACACAAAAATAAAACACGATTCGTTCAACAGGTTCAGTGTCGGTTAGGGCACGTACTGTCACAAAAGCCATTGCTGCCAAGAAACTGGCACTGAGACCAATCAGGGAAATACTATTGAACATGCCAGAATCGGGTTTTGCAACGCAGAGTACGCCTGTGAGACCAATTGCAGCAGCAATCAGCATCGATTTAGTAATGCGTTCTTTCAGAAACAGCCAAGCAATCAGGGGAATAAAAATTGGTGAGGAATAGGTAAACACCATGGCATTGGAGAGTTTTAAATGGGCAATTGCATAGAAAAAACCATACATGGCGGATAAGCCAACAATGCTGCGCCAAAGGTGCATCCAGAGTTTTTCAGTCTTAAAAAAGCTGGGACCTTTTTGGATTAACATTGGAATAAAAATAAATAATCCAACAAAATTGCGGAAAAATACCACGGTTGAGTTATCAACACTATGTGAAGCATAGCGGATGCAGACACCCATAATGGAAAATAAAAAGGCAGAAACAATGAGGCAAGCAACTGCTTTTAACGGATCTGAGGGAGCAGAGGTCATGATCGGGGAGAGAAATTTGGAATAGCCACTCACGATAGCATAAATTGACTATTTTTACGGCATTTTCTAGAACTGTTGCTTACTGACCAAACTATTGGCGACTTTACCTGCATGCGTAATACAAATTGCATCACTTAAACAGTCACGATTGATGTGGGTGCTATCTAAAGTTAGAGGATCATAAAGTCCCATATAACGGTCTAACTGTTTAATGGTTTTAATTGTTTGATGCTGACTTGAACGTTTTTCGGTTGGACTGAGTTCAATCGGCAGATCTTGGTCACGCTGTGCTGTGGGAATCTGGATAAACTGTAAGAATTTTTCTGCTTGTAAACCTAATGCAGAATGATCTTCAGCCGCAAGATATTTAATTTCCTGTAAAGCTTCAGGATTAATCGAATCCTCACCGACATAATCTGTAGATACAGGCAAGCTGCTGATTCCATGAAACAGAAATTGGGCATATTTGAATTTTAAGCGTTGAGCATCATCAATAAGAGCACTGTTGGCATAATCATTGACATAATTTTGCCAAAAGCGCGCACGTCTAGAAATTTCAGACCACGACACATTAAATGTACTTCCCGATAAAATCGGAAATTCATTTTGAGCAGCAAGATTTTCAATAAAAATTTGTTCGGCTTTGGGTAAGTAAGGCGCAAAGATATGCAGTAAATACTGTGGCTGTCGGCGGTACATAATGCCTGTATCACCAGAGTCATAGACTTCAAAGTAGGCACGGCTCCCTTGATGTTGCAGTAAGTAGCGATCACGTTCAGCAAATTGAGCTTGATAACTGGTGGCATAGCCATTGCTATTCATTGCATATTGGTCAAAAGCCTGCTCTTGCTCAGGAGTACGCTCTGTGGATAAAAAGCGTTGGTACATACTGGTTGAGGCGTAGAGAAGTTGCTGTCTTTGTTCCATTGGAATTTGTGGTAGGCATTTTTCAAGCTGCTGATTGACAAATTGCAAATCTTCGACTGAGCTGCTGCTATTGATATTTTGCATTTGCTGGCTGAGTAGACTGCATAAAGACATCACTGTTTTGGGTGCAACATGCGGTTGAGATTCTTCCTGATGCGGTTCGCTAGATTGTTGATGGCAGCCTGCGATCAACAGCACGAGCAGCAACGTGACGCGCCCTAGTCTCAACGGCATAGATCAACCTCAGAATTTAGATGGATATGTTTTCTAACAGTGCGAATTTATTCAAGATATTTTCAGCCGATTGCTCAATGAAAGCTGTTGTAGAGTTGCAAACTTTGGTTAATAAATTTAGCGAAGTGTCAAGAAAAGCAGCGATATACCCTTAGCATGTAAAAAAGTATGTTTTTTCAAAAGAATAAGCATAAAATCTTTAAGATTTTAAAAACTCAGATCAAAAAATAATGCTTGCTGTCATGAAAGCGTCATGCGCTGTATGCTTCAATACGATTATTCGTTTCTCGATTTTGGAGATTTCTCTTGAGCCTTAAAAACCCCATCTTAGCGCATCATATTTCTTCACAATTCAATGAAGATTTACAAGAAGTAAATGCTAAATTTATGGCGATGGGAGGGATAGTCGAGCAACAAGTCACCAATGCCATTCATGCGCTACTGGATACAGATGTCAGCATGTCTCTTGATGTTCAGTATCAGGAAAAAAATGTCAATCGCCTAGAATGTGAGATTGATGAAGGTTTGACTCTGATTTTAGCACGTCGCCATCCTGCAGCCATTGATTTACGTATGGTGATTGCGATGAGTAAAGCCAATACCGATATGGAACGAATTGGGGATGAAGCCTTAAAAATTGCCAATATTGCCCAAAGTCTGTGTGAAGAAGGGGGATCGCCTCGAGGTTTCATGGAAACGCGACATATTGGAAATCAGGTACGGGTCATGATTCATGAGGCACTCGATGCATTTGCACGTTTAGATGCTGATCAGGCTCTGCAAGTTTTGCGTGCCGATGCAGATATTGACCGTGAGTATCAGTCTGCAACACGTACACTTATGACATATATGATTGAAGATCCGCGTTATATTTCACGAGTTTTGAGTGTGCTGTGGGTACTGCGTTCATTAGAGCGTATTGGTGATCATGCCCGTAATATTGCAGAGCAGGTGATTTATATTGTCAAAGGCTTAGATGTACGCCATACCAGCGTTGATGAAATTGAGCAGCGAGTACATAGCCGTTAATTGACCACTCATTTGCTTTGAAAAGGTGAAATGATTTTCACCTTTTTTTATGCTTATTGAGAATCTAAGGAATAAAAAAAATCCCAGAGTTGGGGGTGATCTGGGATGTATAAAAGGGTAATTCGTTATATCAGCAAGAACTTCGCCTTGTTAAAAACATCATAACCATCGTTTAAGAAGCTGTCATGTGTAGTCCTGTGAGGACTTGTTATTTTCTATGATTCTTTGTAAATATAACGTAAATTTTGTATAAAAAAGCAACAAACTGGTCGTTGCTTTTTATCGAATGTTCAGTACAAGATCATATTTTTATGGTTAAAAATATTATTTCTCTGCTGTCCAGCCTTCTGCTTTCTCAACACTGTCATCATTACTGAAAAACTTTTCACGCTGTTCTTCAAGGAACTTTTTCGCGTCTGGTTCAAACACATTTAAGCGTTTTTCATTAATCAGTGTAGTTTGGTGTTTTAACCATTCTTGCCAAGCCTGTTTAGACACGCTATCAAACAGTTCTTGTCCTTTTGCACCTGGGAACGGTGCAAAATCCAAACCTTCCATTTCCGTTTGATATTTACGGCAAAATACTTGTCGAGTCATATCTTGATCCTTAAGCGTAAAGCTTAGCTAAACGTGTATGCGCACGTTCAATTGCAGCAGCCACTTGTACAGGTGCTGTGCCGCCAATGTGGTTACGTGCGCTGACAGATGCTTCAAGGGTTAATGCTTTTTCAAAGACATCCGCACTGATCAGGTCAGAGAACTGTTGAAGCTGTTCAAGGCTCAGCTCAGACAAATCTTTTGATTCTTGAACACCAAGCGCAACTGCTTTACCCACAATTTCATGCGCATCACGGAATGCCACGCCTTTTTTCACAAGATAATCTGCCAAGTCTGTTGCGGTAGAGAAACCACGCAGAGCTGCTTCACGCATCACTTCGATGTTTGGAACAAGGGCAGGAATCATGTCAGCGAAGGCCATGAGTGAACCACGAACGGTATCAATCGCATCAAACAAAGGCTCTTTGTCTTCTTGGTTGTCTTTGTTATATGCCAATGGCTGACCTTTCATCAGGGTCAACAAGCTCATCAGGTCACCATAAACACGACCTGTCTTACCACGAATTAACTCAGGAACATCTGGGTTTTTCTTTTGTGGCATGATGGATGAACCTGTACAGAAACGGTCAGGAATATTCACAAATCTGAACTGAGCCGATGTCCATAGAATCATTTCTTCAGACATACGTGACAAGTGCATCATGATTAAAGATGCAGCCGCATTGAATTCAATGCCGAAATCACGGTCAGAAACTGCATCGAGCGAGTTTTCGCTCACGGCTTCAAAGCCGAGCAATTCAGCAGTATACGCACGGTCGATTGGATAAGTTGTACCTGCAAGTGCTGCTGAACCGAGTGGCATACGGTTGACACGTTTACGGCAGTCAATCAGACGTTCGCTGTCACGAACCAACATTTCAAACCACGCCATTAAGTGGTGACCAAAAGTCACAGGCTGTGCCGTTTGCAAATGGGTAAAGCCAGGCATGATCGTTGTGGTGTTTTTCGCAGCTAAACCAAGAATGCCTTTTTGTAGGCGTTCAAGTAGTTTTAAGATGTCGTCAATTTCATCACGCACATATAAACGAATGTCGGTTGCAACTTGGTCGTTACGGCTACGACCTGTATGTAGTTTTTTACCTGTGATGCCAATACGATTGGTCAAACGTGATTCAATGTTCATGTGAACATCTTCAAGGTCGATACGCCATTCAAACGTACCCGCTTCAATTTCCTGACGAATTTCAGTCAAGCCTTGAATAATATCATCACGTTCAGCTTCAGTGAGAACGCCGACTTTGGCAAGCATAGTCGCGTGTGCGATTGAGCCAGCAATATCTTGTTGATAAAAACGTTGGTCAAATTGTACAGATGCAGTAAATTCAGCAACAAAGGCATCAGTAGCTTCAGTAAAACGACCTCCCCACATACCTGAGGTTTCATTGGTTTGCGGAGTATTAGAGGAATGAGAAGATGTGGTCATGGCGGCTCAGTAAAATAAAAAGCAGTATAACAAAAGCTCAGCAACTTGCCGATGCTCAAGATCATCATTCAGTCCAGAGTAGCGACGCGCTGCACAATCAGTCTGCCTATTTTTTTACGAAAATAGGGCGTTGGCAACACTTAATCGAATTATTTGCAGCCAGTAGTATTTTGGCACTTACATTAAGTCTTGCAGAATCAGGTGGTTGGGAGGTTATGAGCTGGGGACATACGCTTCAATATTTGCTCTATATTTACTGGGTGATTTTGGCATTTGTGGTTGCTGTACAAAAACTAGAACAGCCTTTAAATAAAATGAACCATACTCAGGCATTTACAGCCGCCTTTTTTTTATTACAGGCAATCATTTTACTCAGTAGCCTATCTCTGAATGTGCTTTTGCTGTGGGTGCATTTTGGTTGGCAGCGATTATTTGAGGGATCGCGCTGGTGGGATGGTGTTGGATTGCACTTGAGTTATGGGGTGTTGATGAGTGCGTTCTGTTTGAGATATTTATATATAAGAAATCAGTGGCTTAAACAACAACATAGCGAGTTGCAAGCCCGTATTCAGGCGATGCAGGCACGGATTCAACCTCATTTTTTATTTAACAGCTTAAATAGTGTCGTCAGCTTGATTGCGACCGATCCAGATAAAGCTGAGGATATGTTGATTAATTTATCTCGTTTATTTCGGGTCAGTTTTCAGGAGTTGAAATTGGTCAGTTTGGCAGAAGAATTAAAAATATGTCGTCAATATATTGCAATTGAGCAAATCCGTCTGCGAGATCGTTTAGAAATGGACTGGCGCTTACCTGATCTACAGGCATTGCAATATATTCAAATTCCTGTATTAAGTTTGCAGCCCTTACTTGAAAATAGTATTTTTCATGGTGTTGAAAAAATAAGCAGTCCGTGTAAGATCAGTGTATTGGTCGAGATTCTTGATCGACAAGTCAATATTGTGATTACCAATCCATATTTACAACAACAACAAGGGCAACGACAAGGTAATGGAATTGCATTAGAAAATGTCAAGCAACGGTTACATGCCTACTATGGCGATGCTGCGCATATACAATGTTTTGCGGGGCAAGGTATCTTTACCACAATCTTAACCTATCCGTATCAATAATAAGCGGATGAAACAAAACAGATAGGGGGAATATAAAGCGCGTATGGATATTTTAATTTGTGATGATGAGCCACTCGCAGTTGAGCGACTGGAACGCCTAGTCACTGATTTAGGACATCAGGTGGTGGCAACGGCAACACATGGTGGGCAAGTTTATGACTTGGTTTTGACCCATGAGCCTGAAGTGATTTTATTGGATATTCAAATGCCTGAAATGGATGGTTTAAGCTGTGCCCTTCAGTTGGCACAACTACAGATTAAACCTGCTATTGTATTTTGTACGGCATATGATCAGCACGCATTACAAGCATTTCAGTCGCAAGCACAAGCCTATCTCTTAAAACCAATTGCAAAAACTGAACTGAGAGAGGTTTTGGATCAGATCTGTAAACCTAATCAGGCACAGATGAATCAGTTAAAACCACAAGAAGCAGCACCTGTAGCGAAGAAGCAACGTCAACATATTACGGCTAAATCTCATCGTGGCGTAGAATTAATTCCTGTCGATCAAATCTATTATTTTTTGGCAGATCAAAAATATGTCACGATTCGCCATCAAAAAGGCAGTGTGCTGATTGATGAAACCTTGAAAGATCTAGAATCTGAATTTCCTGAAAAATTTATTCGAATTCATCGTAATGCTTTGGTTTCAATCCATTTTCTTGATGGCATTGAAAGCATTTGTTCAGGGCAGTACCAAGTACGCTTACGTGAGATTGGCGAACGTCTTGTGATTAGCCGTCGGCATTTGCCGCAGTTACGTGAGTCGATGCAGCAACTCTAAACAGTTTTTTGGGTTTGGGTCTTGCATTTTTATTAGATCAGGTTAAGTTTAGGGCATTATCTCAATGCTCAGACTTCATCCATTATGAATATTTTGAAAATTGCGACTCGTCAAAGCCCACTTGCCTTGTGGCAAGCGGAGCATATTAAAAGTCGACTTGAGCAACTACATCCGCATTTAACTGTAGAATTGGTTACTTTTGTGACGCAAGGGGACAAAATCCTCGATACACCATTGGCAAAAATTGGTGGTAAAGGCTTATTTGTAAAAGAATTAGAAAATGCTTTACTCGATGGGCGTGCTGATTTAGCTGTCCATTCGATGAAAGACGTTCCAATGCAACTGCCTGAAGGCTTAAGTCTTGCCGTGATTTGTGAACGCGAAAATCCAATGGATGCTTTTGTATCGAATCACTACACACACTTTAATGAGCTACCTCAAGGTGCGGTGGTGGGTACATCTAGTCTACGCCGTAAGTGTCAAATTTTACAGCAGCGTCCTGATCTGACCATTAAAGACTTACGTGGCAATGTTGGAACACGTCTTGGAAAATTGGATGATGGTCAATACGATGCGATTATTTTGGCCAGTGCGGGTTTAAAACGCTTAGGACTTGAGCAACGTATTCGTCACCATGTTGCGGTTGAAATGAGCCTGCCCGCGGTTGGACAAGGGGCATTGGGTTTGGAATGTCGTACAGATGATCAAACTGTTCTTGATTTAATCGCACCATTGGCTCATGCGGAAACACAAGCGTGTGTGACGGCTGAACGTGCATTTAATGCCTACTTGGAAGGGGGCTGCCAAGTTCCAATCGCAGGTTTTGCAACGTTACATGATCAACAGTTGCAAATTGAAGGGCGTGTGGGAAGTGTCGATGGCACGGTTCTACTAAAAGCACGAGTACACGGTGCAGTTGCTGATGCAACCCAACTTGGTGAAGCCTTAGCTCAACAATTACTTGCTCAAGGGGCAGGTGAATTACTCAAGGCTTTACAGCACTAATGATGTTGTTGCTGAATACGCGACCAACTCAGCGTGCTGCTACGCTGAGTCAAAGATTAAATCGAGCAGGTATAGAGGTTGTTGAACTGCCATTGCTTGAATTGACGGGATTGCCTTATTCGGCAGAACTCGCAGCACTTTACGCACAGCTTGCTGATACACAAGTGATTGTGGTGGTGAGTCCAACAGCCGTTGATGTGGGAATGCAATATCTACAAGCAAGCCAAATTGAGATGTCGAGTCTGGCGCATATACAGTGGATTGCAGTAGGGCAGGCGACAGCACAACGCTTAAAAGATTATGGAATTTCTGCAAGCATTCCTGACGTTGAAACATCGGAAGGTATGCTTGCGTTACCTGTTTTGCAAAATTTAGCGGTAAAACAGGTAGCATTTTGGCGAGGGCGTGGTGGACGCCAGTTTATGATGGACGCTTTACAGCAGCGTGGAGTAAAGGTTCAAAATTTTGTGTTGTATCAACGTCAATGTCCTGAGCAGGCTCACATTCAGTTTGAACAATTTCAGTCCAGATTTAGACATCAACATCAGTCTGTATGGGTTTGTATAAGTAGTGAAGCGAGTTGGTTGAACTGGCTTAAACTATGTCAAAATAGCCCCGACATTTTATCTCAATGTCAGTATTTAACTTTAGGGACTCGTTTAACCACCTTGGTTAGGCAGCAGCAGATGCCATTGGTCACGCATCAGCTAGATGATTTAGACCCTGAGCAGATCTGCCATTTTCTAATTCAACAAAAAGGTAGCGCATGAGAAAGCTAGTTGTAGCCTCGAGTCTATTGGTTTTATTTTGGATTGCAAAACTCAACTATGATGTGCTGCAAAATACAAAACAATTGCAAGAGCTACAAACGCGCATTTTGCATAGCGAACAAGCCAATGCCAATGCCAATGATCAAGTGGTGGCATTACAGCGTCAATTCAACGATGCGCCAACAGCATCGACTGTAGCGACGAGCAATGCTCCGCTAGCCAATCAACAGAGTTTAAATCCTACGATTTTGGTCAAACAACAACTGCAATTGGTACAGTTTGCTTTGCAACAGCAGCAAGAAGTTTATGCTTTTGAACAATTACAAAAGTTGAATCAGGACATTGCAAATTATCAGTTGTCGCCTGCTTTGCAGCAAAGTTTATATCAGGCGATTGGTCAGGATTTACAGAATCTACAGCAATATCATGATAACCACCAAAATCAATTGGATCAGCTACATTTATTATTTCGCCAGATTGATCAGCAATTGAATCAATTATTATCTCGGCAAACTCAACAATATCAGCCTTTGCAGAAAAAGCATTTCTGGAATGGTTGGTTCAAAGTCGAATCGACAGATCAGCCAAAAACAGAATTAATGAACCAGCGTTTGGTTTTAAAGGAAATCCAGTTGCGGTTAGTCCTCGCCAGACAATTGCTAGATTCTGGTGAATATGATCAATACCAACAAACTTTATTGGATGTAAATCAGTTACTCACTCAAGCTCCAACATTTAACCGCCAAACTTTAGAACAGTTATTAGAAAAGGCCAAACAAATTCCTGTGGTAACCGCACCTAAATTGACCGCACTGGCAATATTGAATTAGAGGTCAGGCATGAAACAAATTCTTTCTTCATATTTATTTGTGCTACTGATCTTGGTTGCTGTTGTCAGTATTTTAAGTTATGGCTATGGATCAGGCTATGTCTATATTTATTTCCGTCATTGGCAGATTCAAAGTAATTTTTGGGCTTTACTCATTTTTCTGGTGTTACTCAGTTTAATTGGGCAGGTATTATGGTTGTTATTAAAACGTTATTTTGGTCGACTTGAGCAACGTAAGCAGAAAGTATTTAATTTTGAACATTTACACCCTTATGAAAAATTAGCAGTTTTGTGGTTGCTAGATGCAAACCAAGAAAAAAGAAACATGGTTGAAGGGATTTTTAAACAATCACAACTGCTGAATGAGGTGATTCAAGCTTATTTTTTAGCAAAGCAAGGTGAAAATCAAACAGCTTTAAATCTACTGGAAAAAAGCTCGGCAATGGCATTTGAGTTGGCTGAATTGCAACGGATTGAGATTTACTTATCTGAGCATAATGCACATCAAGCATTGACTCACTTGGAATTTTTATCTCAGCATGAACTTTCTCCATGGTTGAGAGATATTCAGCAAGGTTATGCACAATGTCTAACACGATTATGGGGGCAGTTTGCAGCACAGTTTCCATGGTTATATTTGCAGAGTACTCAATTTGGCAATCTACATGATGTGGATAAAACCATCTGGTTACAGCAGGTCTTACAAAACTTTGAACATGCCAATCCAGATGAATTAACAGCTTTGCAGCAGCGCTATGAAGCGTATAAAGATACTAAAATTCAACAGGCTACTCGTCAAAATAAGGTTTTGTGGCTGAAAATTTTAGCGCGGTTACCTGAGATGAGTCAGATGCATGCTTTACTTGCAGAAAAATTGCTAGATGAATTGTTTGATCAAGAAGTTTTTTATTTATGGTTTGAAAAACAATTACTTAAGCAAAATCCTGATTATGATAAAATTGAGCAACAGTTAAATATGTGGGAAGAAAAATATCCTAATATTCCTGTGTTTAGTTTTGCACGATGGTTTGTTTATCAGGCAACTCAACGTTTTGAGGCTGCAGAAAAATTATTGGAATTATATCCAGATAATATATTAATGAGTTATTTAAGAATTAAAAATCAATTAAAAGATAATGAGGTATTATTGCAGCAGTTAAACTTATTATTTGAAGGCAACAATAATTATCTTAAAGTAAACTTATAACAATATTCATTTTTGTTAAATTGTTTGTAGTTTTTTAAAATATGAAGTTAGATGTTTTGTTTTAGATAAAAAATAGACGGTACTATTGTAAAAACACGTTATTTATTTCAGTTATCGCTATACTTAATAATCAAAAGTAGATTAATATATTTCGCACATAGAAGTTTATTTTAAATATGCTTCAAGTTGAATTTGGAGAAAAATCGTGCAAGACATTAGCGCATTATCTGTTGAAGAATTAAAACGCTTACAACGTGAAGCAGAAGTTTTAATTGCTTCTAAAAAAGAACAAGCAATTCAAGATGCTTATAATCAAGTGATCGAAATCGCTGCAGGTTTAGATTTAACAATTGAACAGCTTCTTGAATATGGTGCTCAAAAACGTAAAAGCCCAACACGCAAAACTGTTGAACCGCGTTATCGTAATAAAAATAACCCAGAAGAAACTTGGACGGGTCGTGGTAAACAACCTCGCTGGTTGGTGACTGAGTTAGAAAAAGGTGCGAGCCTAGAAAATTTTCTTATCTAATTTAGGTTAAGAAACATAAAGAAAGCTGAATGAATAAATTCAGCTTTTTTTATGGCTGAAAATTCATGTCACATAAATTGTGCAACAAGCAGATCGAATTAAACATGTTATTCTATGCCAAACCAAAAAATGAGAAATCAATATGAGTTGGACGTTACAAGCGATTTCTGATGAATTACAAGGTCAGGAAGTTGAAGTTAAACATGATGTATTAATTGGTCGTCATCAGGACTGTGATGTGGTATTGCAATCATCAGCAATTTCTCGTCGTCATGCGGCACTTGCTGTACGTGATGATCAATTGTGGTTAAGTGATTTAAATTCATCTAATGGCACATTTGTGAATGATTTAAAAATTGTGCAAGAAACTTTGTTGGCTGCAGGTGATATTGTGCAGTTTGCAAATTTGAAATTTGCATTATTGGCAGAAAATACAGATTTAGTTATTGATGAAAACTTAGAATTACCAGAAGCACCAAATGAAGCTCAGAAAATGAGTGAGCAAGGTATGCCAAGTTTGACTGAACGTGCAGTTGAAACACCTGTCAGTCGCGAAGGAATGCCTCAGCATGTTGCTGTACCAAAACCTGCCCCGATTCCTGAGGGAGTTGATATTCATGTCAAGGCTGAACCTGAAGTTGTTCCTGTCGAGGAACCTGTTTCACGTGTTGAACAACAAGTTGAACAGCAAAAAAATGCATCTGTTGGTCTAATTACGATTATCGTAGTGATTATTTTGGCAGTTTTGGCATTTATTTTCTTTAAATAAGTAGACTAGGCATAACTAGCGCTGAGAAGTCTGTTTATGCCTCATGTTTTGATTCGAGGTTTTTATGTCGTCAGTGAGTCGCTTACCACAACGTAATGTCATTTTATTTGATCTAGATGGGACACTGATCGATACCGCCGCAGATATGTTTCGCGCGATGAATATCACTTTGCAGCAACTTGGCTATCCTTTAGTAACTGAGCAGCAAATTCGAGAATGGGTTGGGCAGGGAACTTCTAAACTTTGTGATCGCGTCTTAATGCATTTACAAGGTGAAATTGATCCAACACAGCATCAACGCTTACTCGAAAAATACTTGGAAGTGTATGAAATTGAACTGTGTGTCGAAAGCCAGTTATTTGCAGGTGTCCTGCCTTTTTTAGAGTATTGCCAATCACAGCAGCTCCATATGGCGTGTGTGACCAATAAGCCTGAGCACTTGGCAAAGATCCTCTTGGAAAAACTTGATGTCAATAACTTCTTCGGCTTGGTGGTTGGGGGCGATACGCTTGAGAAACGTAAGCCTGATCCAATGCCTTTATTACATGCAATGAACTTCTTTCAAACTCAGCCTGAAAAAACCCTGATGATTGGGGATTCAAGTAATGATGTGGAGGCGGCTCGTCGTGCAGGTGTGGACTGTGTGGTGATGAGTTATGGCTATAATCATGGTGAGGACATTTCTGCTTGCCAACCGCAGCAAGTGATTGATACTCTCGAAGCCTTAATCGTTTAATGTTTGTTTAATAAGTACAGGAATTTTGGAATGAATATGATCATATTTTTTCGATGGCGTCGCTCATAAACGCTTTTCCGAGTTTTGACTGATCAACCCGATTTAAAAAGATAAAGGCATTCCCAAATGATGACTCCTGAATTATTTCAACAACTGCAACAACAAGGTTTTAACACCATTCCTGTTTACCGCCGCCGTTTGGCAGATACTGATACACCATTATCGGTATTTGCTCGCCTGAAACAGCATAGCCAAGCTTATTTATTTGAGTCCGTCGAAGGTGGCGAAAACTGGGCGCGTTATTCCATTATTGGTTTGGGTGAATCAACCATTTTCTCGTGTAATGCGGGACAACTGACGATTCAGCAGGCAGATGGGCAGATTACTCAACAGCAATGTAGCGATCCATTTCAATATATCCGTGATTTTCAGGCGCAGTTTAAAGTGCCAACTCAGCAAGAGATTCCAGAACTGCCGAGCTTTACAGGTGGTTTGGTTGGTTATTTTGGTTACGATGCTGTTCGTTATATTGAGCCACGCTTGAAAAATGTGCCTGCGGAAGATCCAGTTGGCTTACCCGATATCTGGATGATGCTTTCCAAGACAGTCATCGTGTTTGATAACTTAAAAGACACTTTATTTATTATTGTGCATGCCGACACACAGGATGCCGATGCTTACCAAAAAGCACAGCAACAACTCGATAGCATCGAAAAACAACTCAATACACCAATTAGTTTAGAAGCCAAGCTGCATACAGCTCCGCATTTTGAGTCGCTTACGGGTAAAGAAAAATTCTTAGAATCGATTGAGACAGTTAAAGAGTATATTCGTGCAGGCGATGTGATGCAGGTCGTACCAGGTCATCGCATGGTGTCGGACTTCGATGGTGAACCTTTGCAAGTGTATCGTGCATTACGTCATCTCAATCCATCACCTTATCTATTTTTGGTGCAAGGGCATACTTTAGCGGATCAAAAACCATTTCATATCGTGGGTTCATCTCCTGAAATTCTTTCTCGTTTGGAAAATGGTATCGCTACGGTGCGTCCACTCGCAGGTACGCGACCACGTGGTAAAACTAAAGAAGAAGATTTGGCTTTAGAAAAAGATCTTCTTTCAGATGAAAAAGAAATTGCTGAACATTTAATGCTAATTGATTTAGGGCGTAATGATGTGGGTCGCGTCTCTAAAATTGGTAAAGTGCAAGTGACTGATCAAATGGTGATCGAACGTTATTCGCATGTCATGCATATTGTTTCCAATGTGCAAGGTGAAGTCCGTGATGATGTCGATGCTTTGGATGTTTTTAAGGCAACATTCCCCGCAGGCACACTTTCTGGTGCGCCAAAAATTCGTGCGATGGAAATTATTGATGAAGTTGAGCCTGTAAAACGTGGCATTTTCGGCGGTGCTGTCGGATATTTAGGCTGGCATGGTGAAATGGACATGTCGATTGCAATCCGAACCTGCGTTATTCGTGAAAATAAGGTCTATGTACAAGCGGGAGCGGGGCTTGTTGCGGACTCAAATCCTGAATCTGAATGGAATGAAACCCAAATAAAAGCTCGCGCAGTGATCAAAGCGGTTGAATTATCATCAAATGGATTGATTTTATGAGTTTTTCGCGATTTTTTTTAAAAAATCGCTTGCATCATTTCTGTGTTTTGCTAAACTGCACACCGTTCCGATACGAAACATCGAAACGCTAAGAAAGAGCCGGCATAGCTCAGTTGGTAGAGCAACTGACTTGTAATCAGTAGGTCCACAGTTCGAATCCGTGTGCCGGCACCATTTAAGCGAGATGTTAAGTTGAAAGAATAGCACTGAAATAAAGTGTGATAATGGTGAGATTCCCGAGCGGTCAAAGGGGGCGGACTGTAACTCCGCTACGAAAGTTTCGAAGGTTCGAATCCTTCTCTCACCACCATATTTTAACTTCGAATGAAGTGGTATACATACCAACATGCGGGAGTAGCTCAGTTGGTAGAGCGGCAGCCTTCCAAGCTGCATGTCGCGAGTTCGACCCTCGTCTCCCGCTCCATCGAAGATTATCGCTCTTATAGCTCAGTGGTAGAGCACTCCCTTGGTAAGGGAGAGGTCTCGAGTTCAAATCTCGATAAGAGCTCCAGATTACAGTTTAGTAGAATTATCTACAAATTTTTAAAGAAGCAGGCTTATTAGTCTGCTTTTAAAGTATTGGGCGTCTGTTTTTTTTAAGACCATATGTCGATGTGCTGAGTTGCTTTAAATGCTTAGTCCCCTGTAGCTTGGTTTCGACGTAAACGAGGAAGAACATCATGGCTAAAGCC